>JBGPUH010000275.1:0-3765 GCA_041491025.1 Methylomirabilis sp. (SeqCode) | reverse complement strand
GTATTCCTGGTGTACCTCCAAGTTGCCGTGATCAAGGCGATCTGCGTCTGGTGCATCCTGTCGGCTTTCACGATTGCGTCGATCTTTATCCTGAGCGTGCTGCTGCTTCGCCAGTTGCGGTATCTAGAGCCGCGGCAATCGGCCGAGTAGCGCGGCCTGCAGGCCCCTTGCTGGCCTGAAGAGCAGCTCAGCCCCTTCCGCGGTCCTCGGCTCAGGCCGTCTTCTGCCCTTTGGGCTCATCGACAGTGAACTTCACATTCATCCCTTGGTGAGGAAGCCCGCAGACGACGGTGCAGTACAAGAGGAAGCTCCCCACCTTATCAGCGATAAAATCGACCTTCGACAGTTCGCCGGGCTTGACCATGACCTCGTTGATGCCGAAGGTTGGAAGGACGAAGCCGTGGTAAACATCTGTAACTCTTTTATTTCATTGTATTTTACTTGTGAGATAAGATTTGAATGGGTCCACGAGCGACGTCTCAGTGGGATGCCTAGAAAGGGATATCACTGCCCCCACCCGGTCGTGAAAAGTAACTCAAATCACCTGGATACCTTTGTGGGCCGCCAATTTCTCGCTTTGGGACATCATCGCCCCATCCTCCCAACGAATGCCTCAATCACCAATCGTATCCCCTTCCCTAGGAACAACCAGCACAGCCCGATGACATACTTGGGGTATGTGAGACAACGGGGCTTTTCCTGGGACTGCAATGCCCCACCGATCCATTTCTATATTGGCAATAAGTTATCGGCACGGCAACCACCTTGGCTGAGGCGAAATTGACCCAAGCCCTCAAGACCTCCATTTCCCTCCCCATGAGCCCTGCTGAGTGAGCCTTATAGAACCCATCAGAATCAACAATATACACAGGATTGTGTTTTACAGCGTCGCCGACGTCTTGGCACTCATATTGCTCTAAGAACGCTAGAAGCTTTTCAGCCTGCGAGCGCAGATACAAGCCTTTTTGCATCCAGGTATTGCCACAGATTTGCCGCGGTCGTTAGTTCAAATGGACCACGCTAAGATGAACACCTCGAAGGTCATTTGGATGTCTGATGTGGCAACGCTGAGGGGGCGGCCGATCGCCAAGGTGCTCGCCATGCTCCCCGTTGTCACCTGTTCGGTGTGGCTGGGGCTGGTTCGATGAAGCTCCGCGTGACACTCCGTCAGTTATTTGCTCCACGAGAGGTGAGATATGGTGTGTGAAAGATGCCCCCTGCGAGCGGATTCTGTATTTGGGCCATTCCTGGCGCCGACAAATCGCGAGATGAACCTCCCCCATTCGGTCAAACGATTTGCCAGAAGGCAGATCGTGCTTCGAGAAGGGGAGACGCCCGAGGGTCTCTACTGCATCCGGTCCGGCCGGCTGAAGCGGAGTGTTGGAGATCCGCAAGGTAATAGGAAGATCCTTGAGATCCTTGGTCCCGGTGACCTCCTCGGGGTCGAGTCGATCAGTGGGAACGGCGCCAGGGCAGCAGAGGCTGCGACCCTCGAAGCTAGTGAGCTCTGCTTCTTCCACCGGCGTGACCTGCCCGAGCTGGTCAAAGAAGCCCCGGGCTTTGCCATGGCCCTTGCGGCCTACGCCGCCGAGCGGCTGGCCCATGCCGAGCGGGAGCTGGCTGACCTTTCACTGAAAAGCGCCAGGCAACGGCTCGAAAATGCGCTTCTGACGCTTGGTCGAAGATTTGGAAAGCGCACGCCGCGGGGGATCTTGCTGGACATTCCGATCAGCCGCGGCGACCTGGCCAATTTGGCCGGGATCGCGCTCGCCACTGCCAGCCGCCTCTGTAGGGAACTGAAGGATGAGGGAGCGATCAGAACAAAGGGGCGCCAGATGTTCATCATGCGACCGGAGCAACTCAAAGGGGACACCGGGTGAGATCCTGAAGCTTGTGTCGAAGATGAGATGCAGGTCGAGTCCAGACGGAGTTTCCAGATCGGTTCGCTTGAGAAATCACATGAACGCGTGGTGCCGATGACGTGGCATGTGAGTCCGCAATGAGTCAGGTTGCGGATGAGGCGGATACGAGTCTTCTGATGAGCGGGCGAGATGAGCGCGGGAAGGGTGAGACCTTTCCAGCGAGGATAGGTCGGAAGCTCGGCTTCGCCATAGGCCTGGCGCTCTTCATGGTGCTCCTTGTAGGCGGCATCTCTATTTTCCTCTCGAGTTCTATCTCCCGCGGCACCCAGGTGATCAAGGCAGAGAGCGAAGAGATCGAGCATGTGAACCGATTGCACATCATGACCCACCACGTCGTCGCGGCGGTTCAAGATGCCGTGGTGTCTGGAAAGGCGCCCGTCGATCAGGATGTGAATGCATTGCTCAGGAAGCTGAAGCGCGAGCTGGCGAAATATCTGGCGATGGAGGTGGCGTTAGAGGAGAATCCAGAAAAGGCCGCTGAGATCGAAATTCTCCAGGAGATCGCCGGGGTGACAACCGACCTCGCCAACCAGTCAATGAGGCTCTTCAAGGCCGTCGCCTTTGGGCGGACGGTCGATCTCAAGGCGATCGACCGTCTCAATGCGCTCATGCGCTCAAGCCACGAAAAGTCCGAAAGGCTGAGCCAGATCCATCATGCAAGGATGAGAAAGTCGATGCAGGAGAGCGAGGCGAAATTGAAGAGGATCATGGGGATCTATGTCGCCTTCGCCATCCTCGGGGGCCTTGCCCTTGTCCTTGGGCGAGTGATCTTCTCCAGAACAATCGTCCTGCCGGTTCGGAGGCTGGCGTCTGCCACCCTTGCTGTCGCAGCAGGCGACCTTGGAAAGAGGGTGGCTGTGACGTCGAGGGATGAGATCGGGCAGCTTTCACACTCCTTTAACCTCATGGCCGAGAGGCTGGAGCAGCATGAAGGCGAGCTCAGGGCGGTTCAGGAGGATCTCGCCAGGAAAGTGCGGGAGACCGAGGCCCTCTATCGGGTCGGCATGCAAATCTCGTCTTTGCTCGAGTTGGACAAGATTTTGGCCTCAGTCATTGAGAAGGCGCAGGAACTGTTGGGGGGCGAGGCCGCATGTCTCTGCCTTTCGGATGTGGAGGGTCACCTCGTCCCCAGGGCCACTTCCGGACCTTTCGGTCTGGCTGCACCACATGAGATAACCGTTGGTCCGTCATCCTCGACGAATCGAATCCTCGGAAGCCCCGATGAGAGACGTGTGAGGTGCGACCGACATTGCCCGGCGACGGATGGCGGCCATCAGATCACCCATATCGCCGCCCCACTGAAAAGGGGCGGGAGATCAATCGGCGCGCTGTGCATAATTGCTCGGGCGCCGAGGAGCTTTTCTTCAAGGGAAATGGATCTCCTGCAGGGGCTCGCCAGCCAGGCTGCCATCGCGATTGAAAACGCCCGGCTTCACGAACAGTTGCGGAGCCTGACCCTGCTGGAGGAGCGGGAACGGATCGCAATGGACCTCCATGATGGGATCATCCAGTCGATCTACGCCGTCGGCCTTAACCTTGAGAGGTGTGCGGAGTTGGTGAGGGACGACACGCGCGAGGTGGGGCCACAATTGGAGAGGGCGGTGGACGACCTGAACGAGGTGATCAGGGGAATCCGGATCTATATCGCCAACCTGCGCCCCAGTTCCTTCGATGGGAAGGGGTTACGCGAGACCATTGCAGACGCGGTGAAGCTGTTGAACATCAATTCCTCCATTGAGGTGGAGGTCATCGAAGAAGGGCCCTATGGAGAGCTGTCCCTGGAGCAAGTTGCCCAGCTCTCGCACATCGCGCAGGAGGCGCTGGCCAACGTGATCAAGCATGC
>JBGPUH010000274.1:0-3836 GCA_041491025.1 Methylomirabilis sp. (SeqCode) | reverse complement strand
TTGCTCCCGAATATTCCCGTTAGAACTTCTCTAGAGGGTTTATGTCGTCGAGAGCTGGCTTGTCCTGTCTATCCAGGTATATCCTTAACTAATCTGATGCTTTTAGCTCATAAGATAGCTATTAATGGTGCATCTTGATTTTTTTTACTTGACAATGAATAAAACTTCGAATACAAGATATATCTTACGGTATAGTTGTATACAACATCAGTTATATAACTTGATCCTAAGACGAACTCTATACTGACCCTTTTCGCGAATGACAACTGCGCTCTTTTTAAGCTGTTGCACGCTTCTTGCACAGTATATCTAGCGGACGAGAGGCGGAGCAAAAATGGCCGATCGGATTCTTGAAGAAGAGATGAACGACCTCTGACATCCTAGAAAAGCGTGATGAACCAGGGCGTAGAAATCCTGATCGCTGATGACACTTTTACCGAGGCCGAGCAACTGAAACGTCTGCTCGAAGAGCGCGGGTTTACGGTCATGTTAGCGGCCAACGGCCAAGAGGCGCTCGCAAAAGTGAAGAGGTGCAAGCCGGCCCTCATCATCTGCGACATCGCCATGCCGGCGATGGACGGCTACACTCTCTGCAAGAAGATCAAATCAAATAAGAGCACGCGGGACACACCCGTTGTTATCGTCACCACATTCCCCAGCCTGCAGGAGCTCATCAAGGGTCTCGAGTGTGGCGCTGACAATTTCATGAGAAAGCCCTATGACGAGAAATCGCTTCTCTCATGCATCAGCTCCACTCTGGTGAACCGGGTCATGCGAAAGAGCGCAAATATGCAGGCAGGTGCGGTTGGCTCCCTCGCCGATCAAAGGCATGTGATTACCTCTGAGCGCCAGCAGATCCTTGATTTCCTGATTTCGACATACGAGCATGGGGTCCTCATCAACGAGGAGCCGAACGCGCGGGAGAAGCGGCTCGCCTTCTCACGCCAGTGCCTCAACGGCCTGACTCGGATCGCGGAGACCCTCAACCGGTGCACCAGCGAGCAGGAGGTTGCCGCTCAAGCCCTACAGCGGGCACTAGAATTGCCAGGCGTTCAGGCTGGCTGGATCTCTCTTCAAGAGGGTGAGACTGGCTTTCGCATGGCCAGCGCACATGGTCTGCCGCCCGCACTCCAGGCCCCCGGCGCGCTGGAGGGCCAATGTCTGTGTCGCCGCAAACTCCTCTCCGGCGAACTCATTCGGGCGACGAACATTCTCGAGTGCGAGCGGCTGCAGATGGCCAAAGGCGACACCCGCGGTCTACGCTACCATGCCAGTATCCCCTTGTGGATCGGCAACCGAACGGTAGGAATCATGAACCTGGCCGGCCCAGAACGGGGAGTGTTTTCTGACGAGGGCCTGGAAATTCTTCATGGAGTTGGGAATCAAATTGGCATGGCGCTGGAGCGAGCACGGCTATACGAAGATCTGAAAACACAGGCTGACGAGAGAACCGCTGCGCTCACGGCTGAAATCGCCGAGCGCACGCACGCACAGGAATCGCAGAGAAGACTTGTAACCATCCTTGATGCAACACCTGACTTTGTTGCCATTGCTGATGCAGACAAACGCTCGCTATACCTCAATGCCGGAGGACGGAAAATGATAGGGGTCGGCGCGGATGAGGATATTGCGGGTTTCCCGCTTGCCGACGGTCACCCCGAGTGGGCGAGGGCACTCGTCCTGGGTGAGGGGATCCCGACTGCTCTACGTGACGGTGTATGGAGCGGCGAAACCGCTCTTCTGCACCGCAATGGCCGAGAGATTCCCGTGTCGCAGGTGATTCTTGCGCACAAAGCGCCGAATGGAGTCGTGGAGTTCCTCTCGACCATCGCGCGTGACATCACCGAGCACAAGCGGGCGGAGGCAACTCGGCGAGCCCTGTACCAGGCGAGCCTCGAGATCCAGACGCCCCTGGGGCTGCAAGAGCGCCTCGACCGCCTTCTCCAAGCGGCCCGGACCGTACTGGAGCTCGATCGGGTCAACGTCCTCCTCGCCGATCCGGAGGGCCGATGGCTGGAGGCCGTGGCAAGTCTAGGGGTGGAAGACCCCCTGGAGGTGATCCGGGTTCCGATTGGGCCGGCAGGCGGTAGCATTGCTCAGGCCTACCTCACCCAACGGATGATCGCCTGGGATGGCCAGGGCTCGGTCCCGGGGCCGCTCCGGCTGCAGCCCCCCTATGACCGGATCACGGCCCTCCGGTCCAAGGTCTTCGTGAACGTACCCCTGCTCATCCAGGGCCGTGCCATCGGGGTGCTGGGGGCGGACCGGAAGCGGAGCCGGCGGCCGTTTGATGAAGCCACCGGGGGAATCCTCCAGCTCTTCGCCGCCCAGGCGGCCATTGCTATCGAGCAGGCCCGCCTCTATGAGGCGCAGCACATGGCTGCCATTCAGCTCGAGGCCACGGTCGAGGCTCGGACCCAAGAGCTCCAGGAGACCCTGCTCAAGGCCGAGGCGGCCTCCCGCGCCAAGTCCGACTTCCTCGCCAACATGTCCCACGAGCTTCGGACTCCGCTCAACTCGGTCTTAGGCTTCTCGGAACTCTTGCAGCAACAGGCCTACGGCCCCCTGACCGAGAAGCAGGCCCGCTACGTGGAGTACATCCATCAGAGCGGCCAGCACCTCCTGTCGCTGATCAATGACCTCCTCGACCTCACGAAGGTACAGGCGGGCAAGATCGAGCTGAGGCCGCAGACTTTCGTACTGCGCGAGGCGCTAGCCGCCACACTGACCCTGATCCGCCCGCAGGCCGAGGCAAAAAATCTGCGGCTTCAGCTTCAGGAGGACGAGGCACCTGCGACCCTTGTCGCCGATCCCCTCCGCTTCAAGCAGATCCTGTTTAATCTCCTCTCGAACGCGGTGAAGTTTACGCCTCGCGCCGGACGGATTACGGTCACGGCCCGCAAGGTTCACGGTTCACAGTTCATGGTTGAAGAGCCCGAAAAATCGCTCGGGGAACTATCCACCGGTAACACTGAACAGCCCTGCGAGTTTGTGGAAATCGCCGTGCAGGATACAGGGATCGGGATCAAGGCCGAGGACCTGCCAAAGCTTTTCCAGCCTTTTACCCAGCTCGAGTCGAAGCTCGTAAAGCAGTACCAGGGAACCGGCCTTGGTCTCGCCCTGACCAAGCAGCTCGTCGAGCTCCACGGCGGTACCATCCGGGCTGAATCGGCTGGGGAGGGAAAAGGCAGCGTCTTCGGGGTCCGCCTGCCGTTGGTCGGGCCTCGAGACAAACGCCTCATCCTCGTCGTGGACGATGACGAGGCCCTGGTTGGGACCATCAGGGACGCGCTGGAGGCCGCCGGCTATCAGGTGGACAGTGTAGGGGATGGGGCAACGGCTCTCGAACTGGTCGCCTCCCTGCGGCCGGATTTGGTGCTCCTAGACCTGGAGCTTCCCCGACTCGGCGGGTCGGCGGTCCTCCGGCAGCTCCGGACAGACGCGAACACTCAAGCGATCCCGGTTCTAGTGATGACCGGCGTCGAGGTGGAGCGAGGCACCGAGGTCCTCTCCGCAGGGGCCAATGAGTTCCTCACCAAGCCCTTCTCCATGACGGTCCTGGAAAGCACGGTCCGACGGCTCCTGCGGCAGGGTGCGTCGGCACAGCCCATAGGGAATTGGACGGGAAACCGCGAAACTGAAGCAGCCTGAGGAGGCCCGCAATGCGCGCTGACACAGCAACAAGGGAAAGGATCCTTGTGGTGGAAGATAACCGGTTGAACCGGGAGCTCGTTGTCGATCTCCTGGAGGCAGAGGGGTACACCGTCCTCGAGGCGGAAGACGGCACCGCCCTTATAGAGCGGGTGAAGGCAGAACAGCCGAGACTCATACTCCTG
>JBGPUH010000273.1:0-3850 GCA_041491025.1 Methylomirabilis sp. (SeqCode) | reverse complement strand
TCCTTGAGCGCGAGCGACGCAAGCTGAAGCCCTAGGCCAAACTGAATCCCACGGATCACGCTCTTGGGAATCACCCGAGCGAGCCAATCAACCAATCCGGTCACCGTTAAAAGAGCCATTGTGATCCCAATGATCAGCCCCCCGCCATACAGAATGTTCGCACCGAGCTTCTGTGTGATCACAATGACGGCAACGGCCTTGAGCGGCTGCACGGGCATGGGAAGCCCATAGCTGAGGGCTGTGAAGAGTTGCATCGCACCAAACATGATGAGGACACTCGCGGTATCGAGGCCAGAGGCGAGAATCATCCCCACAATCAGGGGCAAGTCTGTCCCGATATCCCCGAATGCGCCCGACAGTTCGTTGCGGTCGAACCTGATGGCTCCGCGACGTGTCAAGGCAGAAGAGATCATAGCTTGGCTGTTGGTGGGCTGCACGTCGTGAATGTAGGTGCAGGATTGGACAGCGTTAAGAGGCCGAACAGCACCATAAGACATTGCGAGCCGGGGACTGCCTGCTTCAGCTGGCAGAGGAAGGCTCGCTTCCTCCTTTCTTCTTACAGAGTTGACAACATCACGTCGTATATGGTATCATATTTACATGGACCGAACGGTGCGCGTGAAGCTGCACCCCACACCCGAACAGACCGACGCCCTGGCGGAGACCACGCGCTTATTCACGCAGACATTTAACGCTGTGTGCGCCCACGGCTGGCGGCACAACGACAAGAACGGCGTCCACCTGCACCATGCAACGTACTATCCCTGCAAAGCTGCGGCACCGAGCCTGGTCAGCGACCTGCACATCCAGGCCCGTGTCAAAGCCACCGAGGCCATCACAAGCGCCTTGACCTTGAAGCGACAGGGCCGTAAAGTGTCGGCTCCGCAGGCCCACGCCTGTCCGCCACGATATAACCGACATACCTTTAAGGTTGATTGGCCGGCGCAGCAGGTGCGCCTATCGACCACCCACGGCCGCGTCACGATCCCCTTCTCCGTGCCGGAGTATGCCTTAGCGTCTACGGGGTTTCCAGTCACCACGGCGGACTTGATCGCCAGCGAGGGGGGATGGTGGCTGCACATCGTCGTAGAGGTGCCGCCTCCAACTATCACGCCCAACAGCGACGTCATGGGCATCGATTTGGGCTTGGCGCAACCCGCCGTCACGAGCACCAACCGCTTTCTTGGAGAGAAACGCTGGCGCGCCGTCGAAGGTCGGTACTTCAAGCTGCGCCGAGCGTTACAGAAGACCGGAACCAAAAGCGCAAAGCGACATTTGCGGCGCATGCGCCACCGACAGGCCAGATTTCGACGGGACTGCGATCATGTCTTGAGCAAACAGATCGTCCGCGTCACCACTCCTGGCAGCACGATCGTCCTCGAAAACCTCACGCACATTCGCCGACGCGCGAAGACCAAACGGCGCACTGAGCACAAACGCCGCCTGCATAGCTGGTCCTTCGCCCAACTCAGATCCTTCATCACGTACAAAGCGGACGCGCGAGGTTGTACGGTGGCCGGAGTGGATCCCCGGCATACCTCCCAGCGATGTAGTCGCTGCGGGCATATCGCCCGTTCCAACCGTCGCACGCGGGCCTGGTTCCGCTGTCGTCGATGCGGCTTTGACCTACATGCCGACCTGAACGGCGCCCGAAACGTGGCCGCCAAGTACCTAGCCAGCCTCGGCATAGCTGAGACTGGCGAGCCGCCTGTCAACCGGCTTCTCGTGGGGGCGCGTCGCGCCACTCACAAGCCGTCGGCTTCAGCCGACGGTCGTTGACCTCAGTCATATGGGCACCCAGGGGATGCGTCCGCGCGCCGTTCCCCTGCTCTCCTTGCAGTATAACGACATAGTATATCCCGACTGTGCATCAAAAGGCAAAACGTGCTCCGGTGGCGCCTGCCAAATCACGACCGAGTGCACAGCCACCTGAGGGAGCCACCAAGCCATTGTCCCGAGGGGCCCCGCCGCTCACGTCGATCTCGTGGCGCCCTCATCGGTCGAGTTCCTCTTCGCGCTTCCCGGCGTCCGGGAAAAAGAGGGCTTCGCCGAACTTGTCAACCCCAAACGTCTTGATGACCGCCTGGGCTTTGGGTGAAACCATGAAGTCGGCGAACGCCTTGCCGCCTGCGCCGTTCACCTTCGGGAAACGGGCCGGGCTCACCTCCATCACATGATAGATATTGAGGAGCGAGGAATCCTTCTCGACCAGGATCGTGAGCTGGACTCGCTTTGCGAAGGCGAGGAATGTCCCCCTGTCGGTCAAGGTGTAGGCCCGTTTCTCCGACGCGATCCCAAGGGACTGTCCCATTCCCTGTCCGGATTGGAGGTACCAGCCGCCCATCGGCTCAATCCCAGCCCGCTCCCAGAGGCGTTTTTCCAAGATGTGCGTCCCCGAGTTGTCGCCGCGCGAGACGAAGGGTGTTTTCATCTCTGCGATTGTCCTGAATGCATCACCCGCTTTCCTAAGGCCACGGGTCCTTGCCGGGTCGGCTGGTGGACCGACGATGATGAAATCGTTATGCATCACTAGCCGTCGGTTGATGAGCGTCCCCTCGGCCAGATACTTTTTCTCCGCCTCTGGGGCATGGACCAACACCACGTCCGCCTCGCCACGGCCGCCCAGGGCGAGCGCCTGACCGGTCCCGACGGACACCGTCTTCACCACATAGCCGCTCTCATTCTCGAAAATCGGGACCAAGACGTCCAGCAGGCCAGAATCCTGCGTGCTGGTGGTGGTAGCCAGGATCACCGTTTTGCCCGCGGCCTGCGCGGTGCAGTCCGAACCGGTCAGTAGCATGCCAAGGGCCGCCAAGCCTATGATAGAGTGGTGAATGCTAGTTCTCAGCCATGTCCTCGCCATTGTCCTCCTCTTCTGGCTGGCGTTCCAGCGGGCCAGCAGATCTAGCGTGTTGACGTCGTCTCAGCAGTTATCTTTTGCGAGCCTGCCCGTCTCGTCAAGCAGAATCGACGACTCTGTTCCAATTGAGGGAAAGCGCTTGCGGCTCCAGGTGAAGGTCGCTATCATCTGCGCGAGCGCTACCAGTGGCAATGCCGAACCACCAGGGGGACGCTGCCAACGAGGCAGAGACATGAAAGTGCTTGTCGTGGACGATGAGAAGGACATCACCGCCTTGGTCGCCTACCATTTGGAGCGGGAGGGATTTCGTGTTTTTCAGGCTCATGATGGCCTTCAAGCTCTGGAACTGGTCAGGCGTGAGCGGCCCGATCTGCTCATCCTGGACCTGATGCTCCCTCACCTGGGCGGACTCGATGTCTGCCGACGGCTCCGCAAAGAACCTGAGAGTGCCAGGCTTCCAATCCTGATGCTGACTGCCAAGGCGGACGAGGCCGACAAGGTCCTGGGCCTGGAGCTGGGCGGCGACGACTATCTCACCAAACCGTTCGGGCCAAGAGAGCTGGTGGCAAGGGTCAAGGCCCTGATTCGCCGAAGCGAGGAGGTTCCGGCAGAAGAGGTCCTAAAGGCGGGCAGCCTGGAGATCGATCTCGGTCGCTACACTGTCGCGATCCGGAAGCGGGCCGTTGAACTGACAACCAAGGAGTTTGACCTCTTGAAAGCCCTGATTCTGGCCAGGGGCCGTGCCCTGACGCGAGAGCACCTCTTGGACCGCGTCTGGGGATACGAGCGGGCCTCCGAGATAGAATCGCGGACCGTTGATGTTCATGTCCGGCGTCTCCGGGAGAAGCTGGGCCCAGAGGCCAAGCGCATAATCACCGTGAAAAACGTGGGCTATCGATTCGACCAGGATACATAGCTGGTGGGTGGGCAGGGACATCCTTGATCAAAGGCAGATTCGAGCGCAAGCTCATCGCCACGTATCTCCTTCTC
>JBGPUH010000272.1:0-3859 GCA_041491025.1 Methylomirabilis sp. (SeqCode) | reverse complement strand
GCACCGCCTCCTCGTCCGTCCGTGCCACCCCGACGATGACCCGTCCCACCTGGAAGGCGATCCCCCGCCGGTCAAGCTCGGCGAGCAGTCGGGGTGAGGGTGGCAGCGCCTGGTCGCGGATCAACCCGGGCTCCGGAAAGTACAGCACCCCTCCGTTTTCCGCAACCACTGCGTCGAACAGGTCAAGCCGGTCGCACACTCGCAGCAGCTCGAAGAACGTCCGGCCGGTCACCAGGATCAGGCGCAGTCCGGCTTCGCGCGCCCGGCTTAGCGCAGCAAGCGCCTCCGCGCCGATCCTATTGTTCGACGCCAAGGTGCCGTCATAGTCACACGCCAACGCCTTAAACATCTCAAACCACAAGTTCAAGCAAAGATGAAATTAAGGGAAAGGACTTGGAGCAGCCGCACAGCCTCCTCCAACCGTATCGCAATAGCCGGCTCACCAAAGAAGAGATGGGGCTTCAGCATGGTGTCACCTGTGGCCAGTCTTGTTGGATCCCGTTCATCTCGACTCCGTCGATTGGTGTCCCGCATTCGGGACACCGGCTTTCGCGGACGCGGTTGCGACGAATGAAGAAGCCATACCTGTTGATCAGTAGTGCCTTGCACACATAGCAGTAGGTATGTTCCCCGCCTTCCCCTGGGACATTGCCCTCGTAGACGTACCGCAACCCGGTTTCGAGACCGATCTCCCGAGCATGGCGGAGCGTGCCCACCGGGGTCCGCCCCCGATCCACCATCTTGTAGGCCGGATAAAACTGGCTGACGTGCCATGGGACTTCTGGTCCCACCGAGCGAACGAACTTGGCGATCTGGCGGAGTTCCTCCTCTGAATCGTTCAGGCCGGGGATCACAAGGGTAGTGACCTCCACCCAGACGCCCAATTGCCGATAGAGGCGGATAGCCTCCAGAACTGGCTGGAGCCGGGCTCCACAGATGCGCCTGTAGCTGTCATCGGTGAAGAATTTCAGGTCCACGTTGGCGGCATCCAACACGGTGGAGATCTGTCGGAGGGCGGGTTCACTGATGAACCCGTTGGTCACGAAGACGTTTTTCAGCCCACGTACCCGGGCCAGCGCCGCCGTCTCATACGACAACTCGTAAAAGATCGTGGGCTCCGTATAGGTATAGGCGATCGATTTCGCCCCGCTCCGCACGGCGACGTCCACAATCTGCTGCGGCGTCGCATGTTCGCCAATGATTCGATGCGGGGCAGCCTCCATTTGGGGGCAGACCGGGTCGGGCGCTTCGGGGTTTACCTCGTCCTGCAGAGGACGCTTGCCTTTGGGCCATTGAGAGATCTCCCAGTTCTGGCAAAACAGGCACCGCAAGTTGCATCCCACGGTGGCAATGGAGTAGCTCGTGGAGCCGGGTTGGAAGTGGAAGAACGGTTTCTTTTCGATGGGGTCAATGGCGCTGGAGACAACTGTGTCGTAGACGAGGGTATACAGTACGCCTTCCCGGTTGACTCGGACGCCGCAGGCGCCGCGTCTGCCTTCTCTGATCTTGCAGTCATGGGGGCACAGAGTGCAGCAGACGCGGCCATCTGCCATTCTTGTGTAGAAGAGGGCTTCTTTAAGCGAGGCCATCTCGCCGGCTCCCTTGTCAGGGCCACGGCTATCCCCGCGTCGTGGTCTGCGGCCCGCCGCAGCGAGCTGTCAAGCTTGGCTCACCGTCCGGGTGAGCGTGTTTCGAAAGAAGCGATCCACCTCAAGTAGACCCCGGTTCATCGCACGTCAGGGAAAACCGGGCCCTGACTGAGTGTTGTTGCCGTCACTCGGTTTGCGGTCCTTCCCCTCACCCCACGCTCGTGAACCGGTCCCGCAGCCGGCTCATGATCAGCGGCAGGGTGGTGTACTCCATCTCCTCCAGCGGCAGGCGGTGGGGCTCGAAAGGGCCGTGGCGGCGCAGGTAGTCGGCGGCCACATTCGCCTGCCGGCGGGCCTCGTCATAGGCGGGATCGTCGAACAGGTCGATCGGGCCGATGAGTGTCCCCTCGTTGAGCTGGAACCCGGCCGCGATCACCCGGGGCGGCCCATCGAGCCGAGTGGGGTTGGCTTGATGGAACGGCACTGGCATCAGGGGCCCGTGGTGCGAGCCGCGCATCCAGCCCTCGACCAGGTGCGGGAAGGCGAAGGGCTCCAGGATCTCCCCCACCGCGGGCAGCCCCGCCTGGGCCCGGATGATGCAGACCGGGTCATCCTTGCCGACGTACTTGCCGGCGATCTCGGACAGAACATCCGTGGAAGCGACCGCCGCGATTTCCTTGTCTACCTTTCGCCGGATCTCCTTGACCATGTACCGGCCGTGCGCGCCCAGGAACATCAGGAGATCATACTGCTCCTCCGGGCAGGCGAGGGTGATCGTGGCCTTCTTCTTGACGTCGAGGACGGTGAAGGTGAACCCCTCGTGCAGCTTGGGGTCGATGACCAGTCCAGGAGTGTTGAAGGGGTCGGCAAAGATCTTGTAGAGGGGGAGGTTCCAGGCCCCGGGGGAGGTCTTGTCCGCCATCAAGATCACGACCGGCTCGCTCGGCCGCTCAATGAACTCCATCTCGGCGACGCCGGGGCCCAGCCCTTTGACATTGCCGCTGAAGGCATCGGCCAACATGTCCTGTCCGGCGCCGTAGAGGTGCAGGCGCTTGGCGACCTTAGTGCACTCCATAAAGGTGTCCCAGGCCAGCCGGTGGATCGGTTCGTGCGAGATCCCGTAGGGGTGGGTCATGATGAGGTTGATGTCGTCGCCGCAGCGGGCGACCCGGAAGTCCAGGAGGAGCCCCTGCTGCTTGGCGGTGGCCAGGCAGGCCTCCGCCTGCTGGAGCAGGTCCGGGTGCGGGCGGTTGTGGCCGGCGACGCTGCCGACATCGGCCTTGATCACACTCAGGGTGAGCTTGCTTGGCTGGGTCATGGCGACTCCCTCCTTTGAAGGGGACAGCACAGCCCCCGGGTCGGGGCGCGCTCCGGGCGCTAGTGCCCGGTGGGCGCAGGCGTCACATGGAATGTCTGGTACTCCATCCGGCAGCGAGTGGAGGCCGCGATGCGCGGCATCCGTCCCGCGATGGAACATACGAGGCAATCGGGGAGGCGGCTGACCCTGCTCAGATTCGTTCGCGAGGGCGGCCGTGCTCACTCTCGCGGCGGAGGTGCTCTTCCAGGGTCACGACCTTCGCGGTCAGCCCTATTTCGAGGACATTCAGCTTGGTCTCCAGGCTCCGGATCCGCCGGTGCTGCGCGCAAAGTGCCCAAAGGAGCAGCCCGCCCCCAACCGCAACCACTAGCCCCAGGAAGGCCACGTACGGCATACGACTCACCTGCCTTTCTGCAATCGGCTGCACCGACGGAGGGCGATCCGCAGGCGGCGCTTCAAGGACCGGACGTCCAGCGTCCGCTTCACCGCGAAGCGCCGCCTGCCCACCTCCTGGCGGCGTCATTGCAAAGACCTGCGTTGGGGGGACCGCCTGTGGCCGACTCGGCGTTACTTGGCTACGCGCTAAGCGATCCGACCCGCATAACGGGATCACCAGTATCACGATGACCACTGTGAGGACCGCGGTCAGACGGCGGGCGCTCCGCTCCTCGCTCAACGCTTCCCCCCACGTTTTCGGTGCCTAGCTCTTGATCGGGATCTTTTTCCCAGCGGGCTCTTTCGCCTTGGGAAGAGTGACTGTGAGTATGCCTTCTTTCATCTCGGCCTTGGCCTTCTCGGGGACAACAGTGCCTGGCAGCACAATAGACCGATAAAGGCTGCCTTTGTGAAACTCGCAGAATCGGACATCCCCTTCCTCCTTCCGATGCCCGTGTTTCGTGTCCGCCCGCACCGTCAGGCGATTGGGCTCGGCCAGGACTTCGACATCCTTCGG
>JBGPUH010000271.1:0-3862 GCA_041491025.1 Methylomirabilis sp. (SeqCode) | reverse complement strand
GATGGAAGAAGTGCCCGACATCCCGCGTCGGACCACGCCGTTCGGTGTGGCGATGTACGGGCCGTTCCCTGGGGCGCCTTTCGACCCGGACGTGGTGCTGGTGCGAGGCCGGGCCAAGCAGGTGATGCTCGTGGTCGAAGCCACGCGCATGGCAGGAATCGGCCCTGACGTGGCTGTGAGACCGCGCCCGACGTGCGCGATGCTCCCGGAAACGATGCAGCAAGATCGAGCCACTATCAGCTTTGGCTGCATCGGCAACCGAGTCTATACCGGACTGGGCGACGATGAACTCTACGTGGCCATCCCCGGCGACAAGGTTTCCGAGGTAATGAGCAAGCTCGCGACAGTCGTCATGGCTAACCGCGAACTGGAAAAGTTTCATCGAGGACGCCAGGCGGCTGGCTAGAAATTCCGAGATGCCGCGGCTGCTCCTGCTCATCCCCACCACGACCTACCGAACCGAGGCGTTCGTCGAAGCCGCTTATGGGCTCGGGGTCGAGGTCGTCGTGGCATCCGACCGCCCCAACGCGCTCCAACACGCTCTCCCGGATGGTCTGCTGACGCTCGACTTCTCGAAGCCAGACCTTGCCGCCCGCAAGGTGGCTGAGTTTTCCCGGCGTCATCCCATTGACGGCGTTGTGCCCGTAGACGACGCCACCACGGTGGTCGGGGCGGCTATCGCCAAGAAGGTGGGGCTGTGGTCAAATTCTGTCGAGTCCGCTCACGCCGCCCTGAATAAGTCGGTCATGCGGGAACTCCTGCGCCGGGCGGGCGTGCCGAGCCCGCGCTATTGGCTCGCCTCGCTTGACGATGACCCGGCCCTTTTAGCCCGAACGGTTCCCTACCCATCGGTTCTCAAGCCCACCATCCTTTCAGGCAGCCGTGGGGTGATCCGGGCCGACGACCCCTCCCAGTTCATAGCGGCCTTCCGCCGCATCGAGACCATCCTGCGCATCCCGGATGTCGCCGCAATGGGCGACGAGGCCCGGCAGATCCTTGTGGAGGAGTTCGTTCCGGGAGTAGAAGTGGCCTTGGAAGGGCTCCTTATCAAGGGAGAGCTTCAGGTCCTGGCTCTCTTCGACAAGCCCGATCCCCTGGATGGGCCGTTCTTTGAGGAGACCATTTATGTGACGCCTTCTCGTCTCCCCGCCCCCGTCCAGGAAGCGATCGCCGACTGCACGGCTCGGGCAGCCCAGGCCCTCGGGCTGCGGGAAGGGCCGATCCACGCCGAGCTGCGGGTCAGCGAGAACGGGCCTTGGATCGTTGAGGTTGCGGCGCGCTCCATCGGAGGGCTTTGCTCTCGGACGCTTCGTTTCGGGACCGGCATGTCGCTGGAAGAGCTGATCATTCGCCATGCCCTCGGCATGGAGATCACCTCCCTGCAGCGCGAACGAAAACCCGCGGGAGTGATGATGATCCCGATCCCGCGGGCGGGCGTCCTTCAGGAGGTTCGGGGGCGACAGGAGGCCGAGGCCGTCCCGGGGATCGAGGGGATCAGGATCACCATCCCCATGGGTCAGGAGGTCGTCCCTCTACCGGAGGGGACGAAGTACCTGGGGTTCATCTTTGCTCGTGACGAGACCCCGGAGCGTGTCGAGGCGGCGTTGCGCGAAACGCATCGGCGGCTCACATTCATCATCACTCCGCCACGCGAAACCCCAGGAAACGCTTAACAGGTCTCCGAGAGAAATCAGGTTGACCCAAGAAGAGAGATAGCGATTGTCATTGCGAGCGAAGCGAAACAATCTCGCCATTGCGGATCGCGATTGCCACGCACCCTTCGACTCGGCTCAGGACAGGCCCTTCGGGTGCTCGCAATGACAGAGAAATGGAAGGGCTAGACTCTCTGGCTCTGCGCTTCAGGTTGACATGCTCCGACATTGAGCCTACGATGGTGATAGTGACGAGACGGGTACTGGTCATGATGGAAAGCAATAGCAAGCTGGGTGTCTTACAGGCTCAGAGCTACGGTCCTTTGGAATGGGACCGGGACGTGAACTGACGACACTGCTGAGCTGCATACGGAGGCGGAATGCTCAACATCAGCGAGTCGGCAAAAAGGAAAATCCTTGGGCTTTTGGAAGCCGAGGATCAGCAAGGTTTAGGGCTGCGTGTGGCGATTAAAGGGGGCGGGCCCGGTAGTTTCCAGTATGACCTCGGGTTCGTGGGAGAGGAGGACAAAGGGGCCGAAGACATCGTGATCGACGCGGGCGGCTTCAAGGTGTTCGTCGATCCCGAAAGCGCGCCCAAGTTGACGGGCGCGACGGTGGACTTTGTCGAGGGTATTTACGAAAGCGGCTTTAAGATCGAGAACCCGAACGCCGTGTGGTCCGACCCCAAGGCGGCGGCCGTTCAGCAGGTGATCGACACCCAGATCAATCCCGGCGTGGCGGCGCACGGAGGTCACATCACACTCCTCGATGTGAAGGACGACGTCGCCTACATCGCCCTCGGCGGGGGCTGCCAGGGGTGCGGGATGGCTGACGTGACCCTGAAACAGGGGATCGAAGTGATGATCAAGGAAGCGGTTCCCGAGATCCGCCAGATCATCGACACGACTGACCATGCCGGTGGCAGCAACCCGTACTTCCAGCCCTCCAAAGGGGGTGGCCACTCTCCCTTGGCGTAGCGCGTAGAAAAACCTCTGAAAACCTCCCCGGCTCGAAATCGCATTGGTTATCTAGCCGCGATGGCGGGCGGCGCGGAGCATCTCGATGAAGACAGCGCGGCACTCCTCGGCCGTGGTGACCTCACGAGGGAAAGGGATGCGGACGCTGTGCAGGCGCGGCCCGCTCGTGATCCGGAGTTTGAACCCGAGGCGGTCCACCGAGACTATAGATGCCTCGTCGGCCGGGGTAGCGGCCAGCACACGAGCCAATGTGACTAGGGCATCGGCATGGTCGCGATTCATATGCTCAATAATGCCCGCCGCCGCGTCGGCGAGCGGGTCAGGGCGCGCCGCCAGATACTCCTCCGCCGAGACCCAATCCATCGCCGCGAAGCCACCGACGAAATAGACGTCGATCACCTCAAGCCGGTAGAAGCCAAAGTCCTCAAAGTCCACCCAGTAGGCGGCGTTGGCGTGGCGGGCGAGATACGCCTTACGCGCCTCTGCGACGGCGTTCTCAGCTAGCGGCCACGCCTCTCCCATCAGGGTCACACGTCCTGTCGCCAGTGGATCACCTGCCCCGTCCGGTTGCGTCACGAGCAGGCTGGCTCGCCGATCAGCCAGAAGATTTTGCGTGTGCATCGCCATGGTGCTGATCAGAAAGAGCGGGCGGCCCTCCTCATCGAGCGCGTACGGCATGACGGAGCCGAACGGGTGCCCGGGATGCTGCCGCGACAGGCTCGAGAGCGTCCCGATGCGCCCCAGGTAGAGCAGCGTTCTGGCGCGCTCGGCGTACGTTGGTTCGGGGACGGGCGGCACGTCAGGGGCGCTTGCAGGATACGCGTGGCGGTTCATCCAGGAGAGTTCCTTCCTGTCACCCTGTCGAGGAAGCCGAGCAGGACCCTGGTGAACTCCTCCGGCTGCTCCAGATTGGAGAGGTGGGAAGCCGAGCGCAGGATGGCCAGTTCGGATAATGGTAGGGCCTCCCGGATCATACGTGACATCTCCAGCGGCGTGCTCGGGTCATCTTCGCCCACGATCACGAGGGCAGGACACCTGATCTGGCCGAGGCGGTCGGTGACGTTGATCTTCGGGATGGCGGGGCAGCACCCGATGTACCCCTGCGGTGGCGTGGCCCGCAGCATGGCGCGTACACGGTCCATCACATCCTGGCGTCGCTCGCGAAAGGGCGCGGTGAACCACCGCTGGAGCGTGGGCTCGACCAGGGGTTCCATCCCCTGCGCCTGCACTGTG
>JBGPUH010000270.1:0-3866 GCA_041491025.1 Methylomirabilis sp. (SeqCode) | reverse complement strand
CGCCCCGATCAAAGTGAACTCCGGCCACTCGGTGGCTATGAGTGCCGCAGAAGCCCCTCGCAACGCCTCTTCCACAGAAAGACGAAGGTCTATACACTGTGTTAATTCGACAGGCAATGTTCTTACGGCAGGGTCATACGCAATAACCGATGCCCCTTGTTCACTAAGCCGGCGGCATGTTTCGACAGCGGTTGACCGGCGCAGCGTGTCCGTGCCTGGTTTATACGTCAATCCCAACACTGCAACAGCCTTGCCTTGCAGATCGCCTAATGCCTCAGCGAGCCGACGATGCGGCCAGTCCTTGTGTGCCTCGTTGCTCCGCTGCACCCCCGAGATCAGGTGAGTGGGCAGGCCTACCCTGTTCCCCATCTCTATCAAGAACGAGACATCCCGCGCAAGTGTTCCTCCGGCGAATGCATTTCCGGGGCGCAAATACGCCCTCGGTCCTATCCGTGCATCGGTTTTCAGGCCGCGTTCAACCTCCTTAGCGTCTCCGCCCACTCGTTCACACAGCCCCGCCAGTTCGTTAATAAATGCCACAGAGGTGGCAAGAAATGCATTGAGCGCATGTTTCATCATCTCTGCAGATTCGACCGACATCCACTCGATTCGCTCTGTGAACGGTCTGAGAAGCCGCGCTATCCGATCTTTATCCGATGTCTCACGAACGCCCACGACCACTCGATCGGGCCGCGTGAATGTCTCGATGGCGCTCCCTAATCGGAGGTTCTCAGGCATGTAGGCGAATGTCGCCGTTCCTTGCGGCCTGATGCGTCTATAGATCTCCTCGAGCCGCCGGGTGGAGCCTACCGGCAACTGCGATGAGATCAACACAAGCGACCCTTGACCCACAAGAGGGAGGACCGTTGTCGCACTCTCAATCACCGATTCCACATCCGCGTGATCCCTCTCGTCGATCGGGGTGTCATGGGCAACCCACATGATATCGACGCTAGCAAGGTCCTCGCGATGCGAGGAGAAACGCAGCCTGCCGGCATCCATCTCTCTTCGTATCAGATCCTCTAACCCTGGCTCGAACACCGGCAAAAGACCCTTCTGTAGGCCACCGATCGTCTCGGAATTCCGGTCGAATCCGACAACCGCATATCCTGCGGAGGCAAGGCATGCCGCCGTCACGGTGCCGAGATGCCACAGACCAGCAACTCCGATCTTCATTCTCGCCGCTCCAACACCCACGGGTTCTGATCCAGGTAGCGCAGCGTCCGGATCACCCCCTCTTTGATGCTCGATGTAGGCCTCCAGCCCAGTGCCCGGATGCGCGAGCAATCGAGAAAGATGAACGGACTGTCTCCCACCCATCCGCGGTCACCCCCCGAGTAGATGCGTTGGGGAGAGACACCCAGGTGCTCGCATATCCAGGCGATTGAATCGTCCACCAGGCAATACTCGTCGGTTCCAAGGTTGAAGATGCTTACTCGTCCCCGTGCCTTCTCGATCGCCAGCAGTATCGCTGCGACGCAATCCTCCACATAGAGGTATGATTTGCGCTGTTTGCCATTCCCCAGGACGTACAGCCTGTCGGGATGGTTGCGCAGTTGCTTGTAAAAGTCAAATACATGCCCATGTGTGTAGCGCTCGCCCACAATGGAGACGAAGCGGAAGATGTACCCATGGAACCCGAACCCTTCGCAGTAGGCCTCGATCAACCCTTCGGCCGCCAACTTGGAAGCGCCGTAGAGTGACGTTTGGATCGGGAACGGCGCGTCCTCCGGTGTAGGAAAGACGTCCGGTTCGCCATAGACGGAAGCCGTCGAGGCAAATGCCATGCGTTGAATCTTGTTGGCCCTCATGGCCTCCAGCACGTTGAACGTCGCAATCGTATTGTGCTCCAAATCCTTGCGAGGGTGGTCCACGCCAAAACGGACGTCCGCATTCGCGGCGAGGTGGAGCACGAAGTCCGCCCCGCCCACGGCCCGCGTCAAAGATTCCAGATCAAGGACATCGCCGCGCACGAGGTTAAAGAGCGGCGACCGCTGCGCCTCTGCCAGGAACTCGGGCTGACCCGTGGAGAAGTCGTCATAGCCGACCACCTCGTGGCCGTCTCGCAACAGGCGGTCCACGAGATGGCTTCCGATGAACCCAGCCGCACCGGTTACACAGAAGCGCAATCAAGCCCCCGAATTGTGAGGAACGGGTTGGAACGACCCATTTCTAATGCACACGCATTCACGGAGCTGTCATTTCATTCTTTCTTGGGCTCCCCGGGCGCCAGGAACACACGGGGATCTCGCGAATTGCCGAAGCGGATGCGGAAGAGATCGATAACGTTGCGGACGTTACCGCGCAACAGCGCCAGCCGACTGTCGCCATCGTCGCGCCAGCGAACCGGCACCTGCGCAATGCGATAGCCGGCCTGTTGGGCCAAGCAGAGGATCTCGACATCAAACATGTACCCATCGATTTGCTGGCGCCCGAACAACTCCAGGGCGGCATGGCGTTGGAAGAACTTGAACCCGCATTGGGTGTCGATGATATCATGCAGGCCCACGACGGCGTGCATGAGCAGGCCAAATCCCTTCGCGCCGACCCGCCGATATAGCGGCTGGGGTTCCTCGATCTGCGACTCGCGCAGACCGCGCGAACCGATGACGACTTCGTAGCCATCGCGCAGCCACGGTTCGACCTTATCGAACTCGTCAATCGGCGTCTTATTGTCCGCGTCGACGAACCCGATGATGTGTCCGAGCGCCAGTGCCACCCCCTGGCGGACGCCATAGCCCTTGCCTCGTCGCTCGACCCCTCCGATCACCTTCAATGTCGGGTCAGACCTCGCCATTCCTGCAACCAGTTCGCGCGTGCCATCGTCCCCATCAGCCGAGACAATGATCTCATGGGTGTAGCCGCGGCTGTCACAATGTGTCTTGACCTCCTGAATGGTGTGGGCGATTCGCCGGACTTCGTTGTAGGCGGGCAGGATCAGTGTCAGTCGCGGGCGATCAGTCATGAACGGCGGTCTCACCGGAATGAAGTTGCCTCGGCCCCATGATCTGCCTCATGCACGTCCCTGATGCGTCAGTGTCAGCCCTATGACGAGATTCAGTCCGACGGTCGGCACCCTCAGGGGGAAAAACGATCGGTGGACGATGGAGAAGCGTGAACACAATTCAGCAGTAATCTCGTCAGGTCGGTTTATGTGTTCGCACGCCATGAACCAGTCGTAGCTCTGACCGTATCGTCGCTCAAAGATCCAACGGGATGAGATGCTCTGGACCATGCCGTATGCAAAGCCACCCACACAGGGGATCACCACGGAGAGGAAACCCGTAGGCGATAAGACTCGATGGATGTGATCAAGCGCCTTCGGCAAGTTGGGGAGGTGCTCCAGAACGTGAATTGCCAGGACACGATCAAAGTACCCATCCGGGAAGTCGATCTGTTCCTGGCAGTTTCCAACAGCCACGCGCACCGTCGGGTACGAGGCATGTAACACATCGGCCAGGTCAGGCCGCAGCTCCAATGCGACGTATTCCTGCCGCTCGAGGTCTTCACGTTGCAGGTGCCCGCCCCGCCCGGCCCCAATCTCGAGCGTTCTCTTCGCCATGGGAGAAAATGTTCGCAAGGGGTACGAATGGTTGAACTTCTCAACCAGGCCATAACGGTTTGGGAGGATCTCAAGCCAATACTTGTGCCAATCCTCCCTAATACGTGCCTGCTCCTCGGTGAGTACTGGAAGCGCCTTGGGCCAACGATTTGAAACTGCCTGAGCCCCTTGGCAATGAAATCGCTTATCGGGGGTCATCCTGCTTTCCTTCTCCGGTGGATTCGTACAGAGGCGAAAAGCGAAACTTGATCAGGGCCCACGACCATGTCAACGGATCTCGCAGCACCGAAACCTTCTTTCCTTG
>JBGPUH010000269.1:0-3867 GCA_041491025.1 Methylomirabilis sp. (SeqCode) | reverse complement strand
CAGGTGATGCCGGTGGCAGTGCTCCTCGCCGCCTTGCTCAGCCTCGGCAACCTGGCCCGCCACAATGAGCTGCTCGCCATGAAGATGGGCCAGTTGAGCTTCCTGCGGATCGTCGCCCCAATCCTGATCCTCAGCTTTCTGGCGAGCGTCGCGGCGCTGATCCTTGGTGAATCGATTGTCCCGAGAATGAATGAGCGTGCGCTGAACGTCTACCGCGTCAAGGTGAAGAAGGTCTCCGCCTTCCGGCGGACCAGGGAGAACGATATCTGGTACCGGGCGAAGGGCAACCGGTTCTTGAACATTTCACTGATGGAGACGGCATCCGGCACAGTTCAGGGGTTCACGCTCTACGAACTCTCACCCGATTTCCAACTGGTCCGGCGGGTCGATGCACGAGAGGCCCGATGGCAGGACGGGAAATGGATGCTCAAGGACGGCTTCGTCTCACTGACCCGGCCCGACGGCACATACCAAGTGGACCCCTTTACAAGCTTGGCTCTCGACCTGGAGGAAAAACCGGAGGATCTCGCACAGGTCGTGCGGGAGTCAGAGGAGATGAGCTCTGCCGAACTCCGGGAATACATCGGCAAGCTCATCAAGAGCGGCGTAAACTCGATTCGGTATCAGGTCGACTTGGCCGCGAAGACGTCCACGGCATTTGTGAGTCTGGTGATGGCGCTCATCGGGATCGCGTTCGCCCTGCGGACCGGCAAGGGAGGCCTCATGGCCTGGACGGGGGCCTGCGTCGTGGTCGCCGTCTGCTACTGGCTCCTCCTCCTGGCCAGCATCAACCTGGGGCGGGGCGGCGTGCTTCCCCCGCTCGTCGCGGCCTGGCTTCCCAATGCCCTCTTCGTCGCCGCCGGCCTCGGGTCGGTGCTTACGGCCAAAGGATGAAAGAACAAGTTCAGAGTTCATGGTTCAGCGTTCAGAGATCAAGGCTAGTTTTCTGTCTATGAACGACGAACTCTGAACTACGAACGCCCTAGGTCCCCACACTCCAGGACTCCAGGTAGCGCTGCTGCTCCGGCGTCAGCTCATCGATCCGGACTCCCATGGACGCCAGTTTCAACGCAGCAATCTGGGTGTCGATCTCCTTCGGCACCCGGTAGACGCGTTTCTCCAGCTTGCCCCTCTGCTTCACCGCGTACTCGGCCGAGAGGGCCTGGTTCGCAAAGCTCATGTCCATCACGCTCGGCGGATGGCCCTCGGCTGCCACCAGATTGATCAGACGACCCTCCCCGAGAACGATGATGCGCCTTCCGTCGTGCAGGACGTACTCCTCGACGAACTCCCGGGCCGTCCGCCTTGTCTTGGCGAGCCCTCCCAGCGCCTCGAGATCAACCTCCACGTTGAAGTGGCCGGAGTTGCAGACGATGGCGCCGTCTTTCATGAGCTGGAAATGCTCCTCCCTGATCACATGGAGGTTCCCGGTCAGGGTGACAAACAGGTCGCCGATGCGCGCCGCCTCGGTGAGGGGCATGACGGAATAGCCCTCCATGACCGCCTCCAGCGCCTTCAGGGGCTCGGCCTCGGTCACGATGACGTTGGCACCCATCCCCCGCGCCCGCATGGCAACCCCCCTCCCGCACCACCCGTAGCCGCACACCACAAAGCGCTTGCCGGCCAGAAGCATGTTCGTCGCTCGGAGGATCCCATCGATCGTGCTCTGGCCGGTTCCGTACCGGTTATCGAAGAGGTGCTTGGTATCGGCGTCGTTGACGGCGATGATCGGGTAGGCCAGGACCCCGTCACGCTCCATGCTCCTCAACCGGATGACACCGGTGGTGGTCTCTTCGGTTCCGGCGATCACCCCAGGGAGCAGATCTTTGCGATCGGAGTGCAGCACCGAGATCGTGTCGGCCCCGTCGTCCATCGTGAGGTGTGGCCGGTGGGCGATGGCGCTTCCGATGTGCCGATAGTAGGTCTCCTTGTCCTCCCCCTTGATGGCGAACACCGGGATGTTGAAGTGCTGGACCAACGCGGCGGCGACATCGTCCTGCGTGCTGAGTGGGTTGGAGGCGCAGATCCGAACCTCGGCCCCCCCGGCCTTCAACGCGCGGGCCAGGTTCGCCGTCTCCGAGGTCACGTGCAGGCATGCCGACACCCGTATCCCGCGAAGCGGCCGCTCCTTCTCAAACCGCTCCTCGATCATCGCCAGTACCGGCATCGAGCCGCGCCCCCATTCAATACGAAGGAGACCCTTGTCAGCTAACGAGATGTCTTTGATGTCGTAGTCCACAATCCCTCCTAAAAGGGTCTAGGGAAAGACGGGGGCGGAACAACACTGACGGAAATCGTGACTGAGATGGCGATAATGTCAGCCTGCCTACGCCAACCATTCTTCTCTTCGCCTGCCTCTACCCTAAACCCTGAACCCTCTACCCTGTTTCCTCTACCCTATGCTCCGAGTCGGCTGGCATCCTTCTTGAGCGCCTCGGCCTTGTCGGTCTGCTCCCAGGTGAAACCGGGCTCGTTTCGCCCGAAGTGGCCATAGGCGGCCGTCTGCTTGTAGATCGGGCGCCGCAGGTCGAGGCTCTTGATCATCCCGGCTGGGGTCAACTCGAAGTGCGTGCGGACCATCTTCATCAGCTCATCGTCCGGAATCACCCCGGTCCCTTTGGTATCCACCAGCACCGACACCGGGTCGGCGATGCCGATGGCGTAGGCCAACTGGATCTCGCATTTTTTGGCCAAGCCGGCCGCCACGAAATTCTTGGCGATATACCTGGCGGTGTACGACGCGGATCGGTCTACCTTGGTGGGATCCTTGCCGGAGAAGGCGCCGCCGCCGTGGCTCCCGACCCCGCCGTAGGTGTCCGCGATAATTTTTCGGCCGGTGAGCCCGGTGTCCCCGTGGGGGCCCCCGATCACGAAGCGGCCGGTGGGGTTGATGTGGTAGTTGATCAGGTCCAGATCCACCAGATCCTTGGGCAGGACCGGCAGGATGACCTTCTCAATGATGTCCTCCCGGAGCTGTTTCAACGGGACATCGGGGCTGTGCTGGGCGGCGATGACCACGGTATCGACGCGATTCGGCTTTCGATCGACGTATTCGATCGTCACCTGCGACTTTCCATCCGGCCGGAGGTAATCCAGGATCTCCTTGCGCCGGACCTCGGCCAAGCGCCTCACCAGCTTGTGCGCCAGCATGATCGGCATCGGCATCAGCTCGGGTGTCTCGTCGGTCGCATAGCCGAACATCAAGCCCTGGTCCCCCGCCCCCTGGATATCGACCCCGAGCGCGATGTCGGATGACTGTTCCTGAATGGCGTTGAGGACGGCGCACGTCTCGTAATCGAAGCCGTACTTGGCCCTCGTATAGCCGACGTCCCGGATCGTCTCCCGGACGACCTTTGGGATGTCAACATAACACTTGGTGCTGATCTCCCCGGCCACGAAGGCCAGCCCCGTCGTCACCAGTGTTTCACAGGCAACCCGACCATACGGGTCCTGGGCAAAGATGGCGTCGAGGATTGCGTCGGAGATCTGATCGGCGATCTTGTCTGGGTGACCTTCTGTCACTGATTCCGAGGTGAACAGGTATCGTCTTGACGGCATGAATCGGTCCTCCTCCGGGTTTCGGGTTTCGGGTCACATTCGACGGAACACTCGAAACGTCACACTCGAAACTCGAAACACAGGTGTCTAGGTCGGCGAATGTAACACACCCTCCCCGTTTGTCAAGAAAAAGCCTCCCCCTCTGAAAGCGGTCCTCTGGGTTGCTTCACACGCTCCCAGCTTCCCTGCGCCTTCAGTATAAGCTCGATCACCTCTCGAACCGCCCCACGCCCACCGCCTCGAGCCGTCACATAGGTGACCGTGGCCTTCACCTCATCGGCGGCATCGGCCGGCGCCGCCGAGAGGCCT
>JBGPUH010000268.1:0-3871 GCA_041491025.1 Methylomirabilis sp. (SeqCode) | reverse complement strand
GTCGAGATCGAGTGGGGGGTCGAGGGGTTGCTGAATGTCGCCACGGTGCCCGAGGCGGACATCGTCCTCGCCGCGATGGTCGGGGCCGCCGGCCTGCTCCCGAGCCTTGCCGCCATCAAGGCGGGAAAGGATCTCGCCCTCGCCACGAAGGAGGTCATGGTTATGGCGGGGGAGCTGGTGATCGCCGAGGCCCGGGCGCAAGGCATCCGGCTCCTTCCCGTGGATAGCGAACCCTCGGCCATCTTTCAGTGTCTGGCGGGTCACAACTCGGCACACTTGAAGCGGGTTCTCCTGACCTCTTCTGGCGGACCATTCCGCAAGCGGCCCAAGGAGAGCTTCGCCGGGATCACCCTGGAAGAAGCCCTCCAGCACCCGACATGGGTCATGGGGAAGAAGATCACCGTCGATTCGGCCACCCTCATGAACAAGGGGTTGGAGATCATCGAAGCCAGTTGGTTCTTTGGGCTGGAGGCGCGACAGATCGAAGTGATCATCCATCCCCAGAGCATCGTTCACTCGATGGTGGAGTTCATCGATGGCTCGGTCCTGGCTCAGATGGGGATCACTGATATGGGATTGCCCATCCTCTACGCCCTTTCGTACCCTGACCGGCTCCAGACCCCGCTGCCTGCCCTTGACCTGCACGCCCTGTCGGCCCTGACCTTCGAGCCGGTTGACCACGAGAAGTTCCCCTGCATCGGATTTGCGTATCAGGCATTGGCGGCGGGCGGCACCTATCCGGCCGCGCTGAACGCAGCCAACGAAATCGCGGTGGACCTGTTCCTCTCCCGCCGCATCACATTCCCTGAAATCTCCATCCTCATCGCCAGCGCGCTTGACAGTCATCGCGGTCGCAAGATCGACTCTCTGGAAGATGTCCTTGACGCAGATCGCGAGGCCCGTCGGCTGGTTCAGGCGGCCCTCCAGGCCTAGCGTGAGGAGAAAGGCATACACACGGTAATGATTGGCTCTGTATCCGCTGTCACCCTCAGCCTGTTGGCCGCGATCGATGTTCGACCGTATCTCTCGCGGCTTGACTATATCCTCTGGGCCGTCGTGGTGCTGGGTGTGCTCATCTTTGTCCACGAGCTGGGCCACTTCCTGGTCGCCAAGCGAGCCGGAGTCAGCGTCCTGAAATTCTCGCTGGGCTTCGGCCCGAAGATTGCCGGCTTCACGCGTGGTGGGACCGAATATCTGCTGTCCGCCATCCCGCTCGGCGGCTATGTGAAAATGCTGGGCGAGGACCCAAAAGAAGAGGTCGCTGACCGGGAGCGATCCTTCTCCGCGAAGCCTGTGGGATGGCGCTCGCTGATCATCCTCGCCGGCCCGGGGTCCAATTTCCTTCTAGCCGTCGTCATCTTCTGGGTTGTCTTCATGGTCGGAGTCCCCACCCTCGCCACCAAGGTGGGCGACGTCATGGCGGGCTTCCCCGCGCACGATGCAGGTCTGTTGCGCGGCGACCGAATCGTCGCGATTGACGGGCGACCCATCGAGAAGTGGGAGGAGCTCGCGACACAGATCCATAAAAGCCCCGGGCGACCCGTTCGCCTGACTGTGGAACGAGCGGGGGGGGCGTTCGACCTGACCATGACGCCAAAAGCCATCAAGCAGAAGAATCTCTTTGGCGAGGAGCAGGAGATCGGTCTGCTCGGGATCGCCCCGGCGGAGGAATTCCTGACGGAGCGGACCAACCCGATCACCGCATTCGGGAGAGCGGTCTCCAAGACCTTCGAGCTCAGCCGCTTGATCCTGCTGACGTTCGTCAAGCTGCTCCAGGGCGTTGTCCCGGCCAAGACCATAGGCGGGCCGCTGCTGGTGGCCCAGATGGCCGGGGAGCAGGCGCGTCTGGGCATTTTGAATCTTCTTGTTTTCGCCGCGCTCCTCTCCATCAACCTGGCGATTCTGAACCTGCTCCCGATTCCCATTCTGGACGGCGGGCACCTGTTCTTCACTTTGATCGAGGCGGTTCGCGGCAAACCGGTCAGCCTGAAGAAACGAGAGGTGGCCCAGCAGGTCGGCCTCGTCCTGCTGGTGGCTCTGATGATCTTTGCCTTCTACAACGACATTTTCCGCCTGCTTGGCAAACAATGAAGGAAAGGTTTTGAGTTTCGCGTTTTGAGTTTCGGGTCTTCAACATGTAACCCGGAACGTGGGACCTGAAACTTGGAACTTCTTGACGAGGGAACCATGATTGAAAGACGCAAGACCCGGCAGATCCTGGTAGGAACCGTCAAGGTCGGCGGCGATGCTCCAGTGTCGGTCCAGTCGATGACGAAGACGGACACGCGAGACGTCCAGGCAACGGTGGATCAGATCTGGGCATTGGAGGTGGCCGGGTGTGATATCGTGCGGATCGGCGTCCCGGTCAAAGAAGCCGCCGAGAAGCTCGGGGAGATCCGCAAGCAGATCCGGATCCCCATGATTGCGGACATCCACTTCAATTACAAGCTCGCGTTGATCGCCCTGGAGCAGGGGGTGGACGGCCTCCGCCTCAACCCCGGCAACATCGGCGACCGTTCGCGTGTGGAGCAGATTGTCAAGGTGGCGGCCGAGCGAACCGTCCCGATCCGAATCGGGGTCAATGCGGGCTCGCTGGAAAAAGACCTGCTGGCCAGGGACGGGGGGCCCACCCCCGAGGCGATGGTGGAGAGCGCTCTGCGTCACATCAGGATCCTCGAGGACCTCAACTATCGAGAGATCAAGGTGTCCTTGAAGGCGTCCGACCCCATGATGATGATCGAGGCGTACAGACTCCTGGCAGATAAGGTGGATTACCCCCTACATCTCGGCGTGACAGAGGCCGGCACCCCCGGGGTGGGGACGATCAAGTCATCGGTCGGCATAGGGACCCTCTTGGCCGAGGGAATCGGCGACACGATCCGGGTGTCGCTCTCGGCTGATCCCGTTGAGGAGATCAAGGTCGGCATCGACATCCTGAAGTCGCTCGGCCTTCGAAAAGGCGGGCTGACCTTCGTCGCCTGCCCCTCGTGCGCTAGGGCCGACATCGACCTGATCGCCCTCGCGCAGGATGTGGAGCGGCGGATGGCAGGGATCAACAAAGAGATCCACGTCGCGGTGATGGGATGCGAGGTGAATGGACCCGGCGAGGCCAGGGGCGCCGACATCGGGGTCGCCGGCGGCAAGGGGATCGGATTGATCTTCAAGAAGGGGCAAGTGATCCGAAAGGTGAAGGAGTCGGAGATCGCCGATGCCCTGATGGAGGAGGTCAACAAGCTGGTGGCGGAGAGGGACGCCCAGACATAAGGGGGCGGCGGGCGGCCAGGAGGTGCCACGACGGAGGGAGGATGGGCCATCCAATCCCTCCGTTCTTTTTCCGGGGACGCGACGGCACGAAGGAAGGGCTCGATGAGTCAGTATCGACGGCACGTCTTCATCTGCACCACGGGCGACTGCTGTCCCTTCCAGGGTGACACAGAGGCCTACGTCACGTACCTTCGGAAGCGGCTGGCGGAGCGAGGTTTGGCCAAAGAGATCCGGGTCAACAGGTCGGGCTGCTTCAGCCAGTGCGGCCACGGTCCGATGGTCGTCGTGTATCCGGAGGATGTCTGGTACGGCGGGGTTCGAATGGAGGACCTCGATGAGATCCTGCTGGAGCACCTTGTGAACGGCAGACCGGTGGAGCGACTCCGCTACAAGGCGCCGCCTGGCCCGAATAAGGATCCGCTCCGCTACGAGAAGATCGGGCGCCAGCCCGCGGTGGACTCGGAGAAGAAGGTGTAATCTTTTGCGGGCACTCCAATGCGCTGGACCAAATCACTGATCCCGACCCTGAAAGAAGATCCGGCCGAGGCCGAGGCGGTAAGCCACAGGCTGATGGTGCGGGCAGGCCTGGTCCGCCAATTGGCGGCTG
>JBGPUH010000267.1:0-3883 GCA_041491025.1 Methylomirabilis sp. (SeqCode) | reverse complement strand
GCCTAGTATAATGAGGTCGATCCGCAGTTGCAAGTCGGAAACACACCCCCCATCCAGGCGGGAATCTCACTCATCTCGGCGCAGACAGAGGAAACCCACAATGACGCGGAAAGAGATCTACCGGGGCAAGGTCATCCGGGTATCGGTGGAGACTGTCACGCTTCCCAACCGGCAACAGACGGAGTTGGAGTTGGTGCGCCATCCCGGAGCGTCGGCCGTGGTCCCGTTGAGGGATAACGGACACGTCATCCTCATCCATCAATTCCGCTACGCCGTGGGCGGGTACCTCTATGAGGTGCCCGCGGGCAAGCTCACCCCCGGCGAATCACCCCAAGCCTGCGCCGAACGGGAGGTGGAGGAGGAGATCGGCTATCGGGCGGGGCATCTCGACGCGCTTGGCTCCATCGTGACCGCGCCCGGCTTCTGTGACGAGCGGATTCACCTCTTTCTGGCCACGGAGCTTGCCGCGTCCGCGCAATCCCTGGATCAGGATGAAGTCCTCACTGTGGTCGAAATGCCGTTTGAGGAGGCCATGGAGAAAATCCGGGACCAGACCATCCAGGATGCCAAGAGCATCGCCGCCCTCTATCTGGCCTACGAGCGGGCAAAAACACAAAAACTCATTTAACAAACAGGCCGTTCAACTCCACGAAACACAACACTGCCGGTCCCGAAGAAATCGGGACCGGCAGTGTCATCCACACACAAACGCAGAACTACTTCTTGACCGGTGCCTTTGCCGCAGGCTTGGCTGCCGGTTTCGCCGCTGGAGCTTTCGCCGCCGGTTTCTTCGGTGAGAGTTTGGCCTTTAAGTCCGCATTTTCCTTTTTGAGGGCGTTGACCTCACCCTGTAACTGAGCCACCACATCATCCTTCTCTTTCTTGGCCTGGCCGAGTTGCGTGGTCAGCGTCGCCTTCTCTTGATTGGCCTGTTCCAATTCCTTGACGACCTTCTCATGCTCCGACTTCGGCACACCGCATCCGGCCACCATCGCCAGGGTGAAGGCCGAGACGAGCAAGGCCGCAAATAGAGTTTTCGGTTTCATCATGGTTCTTGTGCTCCTCTCCGTGTGAGTAATGACGTCGTGATCTCGTTGGCGCATTCCAACGAAAGGCGAGTATACCGAACGAAGATAAAAAACAAATTAGAAGAAGATTAGAAGATTCTAATGCTCGGCGTTCAGAGAGACGGTAAATCGGCTTCCCTTCCCCACCGTACTCTCCACCCTGATCTCCCCCCCATGCGCCTCCACAATCCACCAACAAATGCTCAATCCCAGACCGCTGCCCTGACTGGAGCGGGAACGATCCACCTGGTAGAAACGCTCGAAGATATGGGGGATTTCCCCTTCCGGGATGCCGCACCCTGTATCCGCCACCGCCAATTCGACGCGGCCGTCGATCTGATCCAGCACCACGGCCACGTCGCCCCCCTCCGGCGTGTAGGTGATCGCGTTTTGGATCAGGTTCATTAAGAGCTCCCGCAAGAGCAGTTCATCCCCGACCACCACCACAGGCCCGCCCGACCGCGGGACCAGCCGAAGCTTCTTTGCCTCGGCCGCCACGGCAAATTGCGCGACCACGCTGGCCACCAACCCCCGAAGATCCACCTGCGTGCTGGCCACGTTGATCTCCCCCCGCTCCGCCCGTGACAAAAACAGGAGCCGCTCCACGATCTTCTCCATCCGCTGGATCTCTTCCAAATTACTTTCAAGCACGTTCCGATACTCTTCCTCTGATCGAACCCGCCGCAGGCTCAACTCCGTCTGTCCCCTGAGAATCGACAGGGGGATGCGAAGCTCGTGCGACACGTTGTCGCCGAAGTCGCGGATTTGCTGGAACGAGGACTCGAGCCGTTCGATCATCTGGTTGAAGGCCTGCCCCAGGTTCCGGATCTCCTCGCTGGAGCCGGCGATATCGATGCGGTGACTCAAATCCCCGGAACTGATCCGATGCGCGGTCTGGATCATGGTGTCCAGCGGTTGTAACGCCCGACGGGTCAACCACCATCCGCCGACACTCACCAGCAAGACCGCCGTCGGAATAAAGACGGCGTTCAGCAGGACGGAATTCTCCAGGGAGGCGTCAATCGCCTGGCTGGATTCCCCCACCTCGATCAGATAGACGAACGTGGTCTGGTTGTAGACGGGCTTGGTCAGAATCCGCATCGGCTCCGCATCGTCGTTCACCTGCATCGTGACCAGATTGGCTTTTCTGCCCAGCGCCTTGCTCCACATCTCCGCCGTCAGCGGGAGACGCTCTTTTTCGGACAGCGAGGAGGAGAAGACCATGGTCCGCGACGCATCGTACACCTTGATGATCAACCCTTTTAACTCGATGTCCGGATAGTTCGAGACCATGCGCGTGACCGCCTTCTGCACGATCGCTTTTGACGGGGGTTGCCGGGGAATGGACGAATCGAGGATGCCGGCCACCACTTTGAGCGAATAATCCTGCTGATCCTGCAAGAGCTGCTGCTGCCCGGCATAGCGGATCCCCGCCAGCAGCGTGAGGATCACGATCACCAGGAGGCTGTACCAGACGGCTAACTTGACTCGAATCGGCATGGGCTTATTCCCGCAGCGTGTAGCCCACCCCGCGGACCGTCTTGATCAGCCGGACAGCTTCGCCCTTATCGATCTTCTGGCGCAGGTAGGTCACATAGACATCGATCACATTCGTCTCCGTATCGAAATCGACATTCCAGACATGCTCGGCGATCAGGCTTCTGGGAAGCACCCGACCGGTATTCCGCATGAAATATTCCAGCAAGGCGAATTCTTTATTGGTCAGTTCGATCATTCGCTTGCCCCGACGAACTTCATGGGTGACGGGATTGAGCGTCAAATCCGCCACCTGGAGCAGACTCGGCGCGCCGGCCTTCCCCCGGCGCAGCAGGGCGCGCACTCTGGCCAGAATCTCCTCGATCGAAAAGGGCTTCGTCAGGTAATCATCGCCGCCCGCATCGAGCGCGGCGACTTTATCGCCCACGGCATCCTTGGCCGTCAACACCAGCACCGGGGTCCGGCGCTTCTTGGCCCGAAGCTCCTTGAGCAGCTGGACCCCGCTCTTCTTGGGCAGCATCAGATCCAACACGATCAGATCATAATCGTACAGCTCCGCCAGCGACTCCCCTTCCTCCCCATCGAACGCCTGATCCACGGCATAGCGCTCTTCCTCCAGCGCTTGACGCAGGAAATTCGACACCTTCTTCTCGTCTTCCACCACAAGGATGCGCATGGCTCCGGCCCCTTCCCGCAATCGGGAGGCCCCCATTCTATAACCGACCCGCCAAGAAATCAAAACGGCGCCGGACTATTGTATTCGGGGGGAGAGGCTCGTCTCCCCCCGATCCCCCCATAGCCGTACGTATAGTTACCCTTTATCACCCACGGGAGCTTCTCTCAGTCGGTCGAAGTACTTGTACTGAGATCGAATATGGATTCTCCCATTCGATCGAATGTATAATGGGCCGGTTTTTGGGGAGAGTCTGATGAAGATCGGTACGCCGTTGACCCCCGGCGCCACGCGCGTGATGCTGCTGGGCGCCGGTGAGCTGGGCAAGGAAGTCATCATCGCGCTGCAGCGACTGGGCGTGGAGGTGATCGCGGTCGATCGCTATCCCAACGCGCCGGGCCACCAGGTCGCCCACCGGATGTATGTGGTGAATATGGCCGACGGCGACGCACTGCGCGCGGTGATCGAGCGGGAGCGGCCCCATCTGGTCGTGCCGGAAATCGAAGCGATCGCCACCGACATGCTCGTCGAGATCGAGCGGGAGGGGCTGGCGGAGGTGATTCCAACCGCGCGGGCCACCCGGCTCACCATGAACCGCGAAGGCATCCGGCGGCTGGCGGCCGAAGAGCTGAAACTGCCCACCTCG
>JBGPUH010000266.1:0-3898 GCA_041491025.1 Methylomirabilis sp. (SeqCode) | reverse complement strand
CGTCTGATCCGTCAGCGAGGGCAGCAGTGCTTCGATCTTCCTGAGCACCCACCCCTGGCCACGGTTGAGGAACCTGAGCTGCTCGACGATCCCATCGATCGCCAGGAGCTTGTCGGCAAAGTCGCCCACCTTCTCCGATGGGACGCCTCCAAGTCGCTTCAGGGTAGCGTGCAGTCCCGCGACATAGCGCGCTTCATCCCCCTTGGCCTTCTTCAGCCCCTCTTTGAGTTCGCCGTCCGGCAACGGCTTCAGCATGCCGCTCACGGCCCTGACGCCGGACCGCTCGGCCTCCAGTAGACGGTTCAGCAGATCGATCAACGCTGTGTTCTCCATCACCATTATTCAGCCCTCTGTATACTCTGCGCCAACACCTCCGCCAGGTCAAGCGACTTCGTCCTGTCACTCGCCTCTTTCACCTTGATCGCGTCCTCGAACATGATCAGGCAGAAGGGACAGGCGCTTGCCAGCACCTGCGGCTGGAGTGCCAGCGCCTCTTCGGTCCGCTCCCAGCTCACCCGCTTCCCGATCCTCTCTTCGAACCACATCAGCCCGCCACCCGCCCCACAGCAGAATCCGCGCTCCCTACACCGACCCATCTCCTTCACCTGCAAACCCGGGACAGAGCCGAGGACATTCCTGGGCGCATCATACACGCCGTTGTGTCGCCCAAGATAGCAGGGGTCGTGGAATGTGGCAACGGCGTCTATCCGTCGCTGGGGGCGGAGGCGTCCCTGTCGGACCAGGTCGGCGAGCATCTCAGTATGATGAACGACCTCGTAGCTGCCGCCCATCTTGGGATACTCATTCTTGATGGTGTTGAAACAGTGCGGGCAGGAGGTGACGATCTTCTTGATCCCGTATCGATTGAGGGTGGTGATATTCTCCTGCGCAAGCGTCTGGAAAAGGTATTCGTTTCCGATCCGGCGGGCCGGGTCTCCCGTGCACCGCTCCTCCTCGCCCAGGATGGAGAAGTTGACTCCGGCGCGTTGCAGAAGTGTGGCGAGGGAAGCGGCCACCTTCTGGTTTCGCTCGTCGAAGGCGGCGGCGCAGCCGACCCAGTACAGGAGATCCGGCCGGCCGTTGGTGGCCACTTCCTTGACCCCAAGCCCTTTCGCCCAGTCGGTCCTGGTGGCTGACGTCCCGCGGAACGGGTGTCCCCGCTCTTCCAGGCTCCTCAAGGCTTGTTGCATGGTCTCCGGGAAGTCGGCCTCTTCCATCACCAGGTGGCGGCGCATCTCGACGATCTTCGGGATCGGTTCAATGAATACCGGACATTCCTGATGACAGGCGCCGCAGGTCGTGCAGGACCAGAGGACGTCGTGGGAGATCACCTCGCCCACCATCTTCCTGCGATCTCCGCCTTCAGCAACCAGGCGCAGGTGGTCTCGCAGGTCGATGATCACGCCCTTCGGGGTGAGGGGCTTGCCGGTCGTCCAGGCGGGGCAGACCTGCTGGCACCGGCCACACTCGGTGCACGCTTCCAGATCGAGGAGATGTTTCCAGGTGTACTGGTCGATCGTTGAGGCGCCGAACCGCTCTGCGTGCTCCAGATCGATCGGCTCAAGGACCCCGGAGGGCTGGCGGTTTCTCAGCAAAATATTAACCGGGGCAGCCAGCATGTGCAGGCTGATGCTGTAAGGAAGATAGGCGATAAAGGCGAATGCGATGATCGCGTGGAACCACCAGAGGAGGCGATGAAGGATCGCCTGCTGACGTGGGGCAAGGCCAAGAACAGGCAGCGACGCCAGCCATCCGCCTGGGGACCAGCGTCCCCAGGGATCAGCCGTGGCCGCGATCCGGAGCCCTTCGATCACAAAGCCGGTGATCAGAATGATGAGAAATAAGGTGAGAAGAATGCCGTAGCTGTCGGCGAGGCGAGGCGTGAGCAGGCGATCCGGCTTCGCTCCATATCGCCTCGCCAACGCGATCCCCACGCCGACGATGGCGGCCAGACCGAAGAGATCGACCGTGAGCGACATAAAGTACAGGTAGAAGTTCCCGTACAGGATGGGGACACCGAAGTAATCCTGCAGGGCAACCAGGCAGGTGGCAATGAAGAGAATGGCGAACCCCCAGGACATCGAGAGGTGTAACAGGCCCGAGATCGCGTCGCGGGCAATCCGCCGCTGTAAGACCGCATGTTCGACGAACCCTTTCACCCGGTCCCACACGTGATCCCACACCGAGGCTGGCTGCCCCATGAACAGCAGGCGGAGATTCCGGTAGATTCCGTACAAGAAGACGACGAGGAAAGGGAAGAACAGGAGGTAGAGAAACAGGTGGCCGGGAATGTTCCAGTAGAGCTCTCTCGATGGGGTCATGCGTGTGATTCAATCTTTCCCCCTCTCCCCTTCATGGGGAGAGGGAATTCTAATAGGATCCTATTGCGTCATTTGCCGGTAAGCTCCTTACAGCATTCGATGAGCTTGGTCGCCACCGCCTTCCAGTCACCAACGACGCCGAGCTGGGCGACCTTAAAGATAGGTGCTTCCGGGTCGGTGTTCACAGCGACGACATGTTTCGCGCCCGACATTCCGGCAACGTGCTGGGTCGCGCCGGAGATCCCGAAGGCCAGATACAGCTCGGGACTGACGCTCTTGCCGGTCTGCCCCACTTGCCAGGACGGCGGGACCCATCCGGCATCGGTGGCTGCGCGGGAGGCGCCGACCGCTCCTCTGAGAACCCGGGAAAGCTCTTCGAGAACCTTGAACCCTTCCGGACCACGCAGGCCACGGCCGCCGCTGACGACGATCTTCGCATCCTCGAGCTTGACGCCGGTCACCTCCTCCTGGACCTTTTCGAGCACGCATGTCCTGAGTTGCGACGCCTCCAAGGCGACATCGACGCTGATCTCTTCGCCGGTACGGCCCTCTTCCTTCGGTGCCGGATCCAGGGCGCGGACCTTGACGGTCGCGACCACCGGGCCGGCGGTTGGCTGCACGACGGCCATCGCTTTGCCTCCGTAGGCCTGACGAGTGAACAGAAGCCGACCCGATCCGGCGTCGAGGTCAACATCGGTGAAGTCCGCGACGAATCCGGCCTTCAGCCTGTGGGCCAGGCGTGGACCGAGCTCTCGTCCGATGGAATCTCCGGCCAACAGGATCACGCTCGGCTGTGCGCGCAGGCAGACCAGGTGCAGGGCAATGGCGTACGCATCGCCTTGATACCCTACGAGGAGCGGGTGCTCCGCCCGGTAGACCTGATCGGCGCCGTAGGCGAAGAGGAGTGGAACGTACGTGTTCAGCTCTGTCCCCACAATGGCCGCGCCGACCGGCCCGCCCAGGAGCGACTTCAGACGCTTCCCGCCTGCCAACACTTCAAGTGCATTCCGGGTCAGCCCTCCGCTCTCGGTGGTTGTGAAGACCAACGTTCCCGGCATCCATCCTCCCTGGTGCGCGTCCAACCACTCTAGAGTTGGCGCGCGTCATGCCGGTCCAAGAAACGAGCATAGCAAGGCGCGGCTCACGGGGCCGACCGAGGCGTACATCCACAAGTACGTCGCAGGGAGTGCCCCGGGGGCCAGCAACGCCGCTAGGCGAAGCTTATTGGACCGGCACTAGATTAGCTTCAGCTCTCGCAGCCTAGCGGCCAGCTTCACCGCCTGTTCTTCCGGCGTATCCCCCTCGATCATCTCGCACTTGGACTCTTTGATTGGTATAGAGACATCCGTGATCGCAACCCTGGCCGCGCCGGTGCCGACCCTGTCTGGGTCGAGCCCAAGGTCCGCCACCTTCCACACAGGGATCGTCTTTTTGCCGGCGGCCATGATATCTTTCAGCTTGGGGTAGCGCGGGGTGTTGGTTTCGTCGGAGATGATACTGGCCAGGACGGGGGTCTTCGCCTCGACCAGCTCGTAGCCATCTTCTACGACTCGACGCATGACCACCTGCCCATCTTT
>JBGPUH010000265.1:0-3900 GCA_041491025.1 Methylomirabilis sp. (SeqCode) | reverse complement strand
TCACCTTGCCTTTGTCCTGAATGCGGAATACCCTTTTCATGAAGCGGCTCCTTTCTGTGTGGGGTGCTCGGTTAGCGCCACTAACCGCTCCACCCTAAGGGAGTCGCTTCGCTTTTTCAACTAACTATGGCACACCTTCCTGCTTTCCGATCACAACAGGAAGGACGACCGCGAATAATTTGCCATCAGGGGGTACTTTGTGCGTACCTTCTAGGACTTCACCATTAGACCGCGATGTGGTGGTAACCTCCTCATCCGGCTCAAATCCCTCACCTTGAATAAGAAATCCATCGGCCTTTGGTGATGCGAGTTCCACCCAAAGACGGCAGCGGCCTTCCTCGGCCTCGATGGGAAAGGGAATGACTTTTGCGTAAGCCTTAATGGTCTCGTCGGTGGAGACAAGCGCAACGTCAAAAGGCTGGCCCTTTGAATAATCGTCCGCGGAAAGAAATAGCGGCTCTACCAGGTTTTTGAAGGATCGACCTGAAGCCTGCTGCACTCCACCCAGGCTACGCTTGCCACCTGGTTGCTTGATTGCAAGACCTCACTCCTTTGCCGCTTGTTGAGCTTCGCAGGCTCAGCCAAGCCTCCGAAACTATTGGTTTTTGAATTGACAGTATCTGCCAGGATGTGTGAGTGCTTCTAGCAGTTCAGTTAAGGAATTCACCATGTCAGTATCAACCACAGATTGAATGAATTGCTCGTGAACGCCCAGCAACTGAGCCTTTGAAGAATCTCTGTACACGTTGACCACAATCTTATAGTTTTTGCACTTCAGTCCTTGTGTTTCCGGAGAAAAGACCGATATCGCTTTCTCTCCCTCGAGCTCCGAACCATAAATAAAAGGTGAGTTAGGATCGTTAAAATCTCCTAGTTTTGTCCCGAGATAGACTTCAAAGGGATTCGCTCCCTGTTGTGCCCCACGGGGGAGATCTACAACGATGGGCACATTGGGATCTGCAGGATTATCAAACCTCACTTCGAGATACGCCCCAGTGGGAAGATCAGGTTTGGGACCTATCACAATCGAAATCCGTGCGACAACCTTACCCTTTTTCTTGTCAAAGTTAAGACTCCAATTTGTGCCTTTTGTCTCCAAATATTCAGAAGATACATTGGGTGGAAGGGGGCCGAGCCCTGAGGTCGCTGATGGTGCTGGCCCAGAGAAAGTTGGCATTGGGGCGCGTTCTTTAGTCTCCAGTGGATTAAAGGGAATTTGTACAGGACTCACGGCGCGGGGCGGCGCAAGATCGACTCGAATGGTCGTGGTCCCGTGGACCGGGACCACGACTTGCAGGAAGGTTCGCTCGCCACCCAACTTTAGTTCCAATAATCTGTTCCCCGCGAGGATGCCTTCCACGGTGCGTCCGCGCAGCTCGCCAGCCCTGCCCAGGTAGTGTTCGTCCAGATACATCTCCACGTCATCAGGCTCCACCTCAAAGCGGAGTGCACCATCGTCAAGCTCGTGCGGCCTGGCGGCCGAGGGGGGAGACGCGTCGGCGGTGGGTGCAGCGGAGGCAGTAGCTGTCACTGTGACCTCGAGTGATCGCGGGGCCCACAGATTCAGCAACACGCCGAGGACAAGGCATGCCCATGCGTTCTTCCACAGCCAGCGATTCACCCGTTGCCCTGCCGAAACAAGCTGTCTCGGTATGCCAAAACGACTGGCCACCGCTTGCTTTGGCGGTGGCCTGCTACACGACACATGAGACGCGGGAGATGCTCACCTGCTCGCGATTTCATTTCGGCGCGGGCTGGGCCTCTCCTTCCACGGTCAGCCTTTTCAGTTCAGACTCGGCCTGCTCGCGCGCCTTGCGGGCATCCTTCCATTCCCCCTGCTTCAAACTCAGTTCGCCCAGCAGATCCTCCCGCCCCGGGGTAAAGCTCCGGCTCACATCCGTGTTAAAGCTCTCGACGATTTGACCCTTGATCGCGGTGATCTCCCGATCAACCTTGACCTCGATCGCCTTCGTTGTGGCTACCTTCGCTTGGTACCTCGCCTTCTCAGCGAGCAGGTTGACCGTTTCCCCAGATTTCCTCGCGCTAAACACGTGGGTGTCCTTCTTGTCCTTCTCGACCATCCTGTAGGCCACTGCCTCATCCTTGGCCTGCGTGAGATACAAGAGCGCCAGGGCGTAGTCATTCGGTGCGTACACATCCGCCTGAGCTTCCCGGGCCTCCCCGATTGCTTTTTCCGCCTCCCCCAGCGACTTCACAAAGATGACCTCTTGCGCGTGAAGCGGGCCCTCCCAGAGCGCGAAGGAGATCAGCGTGCTGAGCAAGATCATACTTCGAGACCTTCGCATCAATCCTCTCATTCCAATGACTCCTTCGTGATCGGTTGACTTCCTCCCCACGGCTGAAGCCGGGGGATTCCTCAGAACGACGCACGGCGACGCTCCTTGGACGGTTCCTGCTTCGCCGAGGACTGCGTCGACTCGCGTCGGCGTCTGATGTCCTCTCCACAGGCGATGACCGCGAGTCCTTCGGCCAAGGTGTTCTTTGCAGCGTTGATATCGCGATCGTGGTACGCGCCGCAGCGTGGGCAAGTCCAGGCGCGGACGGAAAGTGGAAGCCCCTGGAGTTGGTGCCCGCACGCGCTGCACGTCTTACTGCTCGGGAAGAACCGGTCGACCTTGACGAAGGTCCTGCCATGCCACGCGCACTTGTACTCGAGCTGCCGCAGGAACTCTCCCCAGGCGGCGTCGGCGATATGGCGGGCGAGCCGACGGTTGTGGAGCATCCCGGCCACGTTCAGCGTTTCCGCCACGACCGTTTGGTTCTCGCGGACGAGGCGGGTGCTGAGCTGGTGGAGGAAGTTGGCGCGAATGTCGGCGACCCGCTGGTGGATTGTGGCGACAGCCAGACGTGCCTTCACTCGGTTGCGAGAGCCTGGCTGCCGGCGTGACAAGCGACGCTGGGCACTACGCAGGCGGCGAAGCGATCGTTGAAGGGGTTTCGACGCAGGCTCTTTGCGGCCGTCGTCGAGAGCGGCGTAGCACGTGAGGCCCAAGTCGATCCCGATCTGGCCGGTCGCAGCGGGCATTAGCTCTAAGGGTTCATCGATTTGAAGTGAGACGTAGTAGCGGCCAGCGGGAGTCCGGCTCAGGTAGACCATCGACGGCTGGCCCGTGAAGGGTTGAGACCATGCGACCTCGAGCTGGCCGATCTTGGCGACGATGAGCGTGCCGTGCCGATAGGAGAAGCCCCAGCGCGTGAAGGCGACGGACTGGCGGGAGGTCTTCTTCTTGAAGACCGGCGACTTGGCGCGGCCCTCCCACCAGTTCACGTACGCCCGCTGGAGATGCGCCACTTCTTGCTGCAACGGGCGGCTGCTGACCTCGCAGAGCCAGGGGTGTCGACGCTTCATGGCGCTCAACTCGCGATGGCAGGCCGTGAACCCAATCTTCCGCTTCTCGATGGTCCAGGCGTCTTGACGGAGCTTCAGCAGCTCGTTGTAGACGAATCGAGAGCAGCCGAAAGTCTTGGCCAAGAGAACCTCTTGTGCGGGTGTGGGGTAGAAGCGAAACTTGAATCCTCGAATCATGAGAGCGCTCTAGCCCGCCTTCTCCCCATGGCTGAAGCCAGGGGCTTGCGGCGGGAAAACATGGTCAGTTCGAGCCGTAGCGCTTCCCAGGCTCGATGACTGTTCACGCCACAATGTCTTCAGGTGCTCACTCCAGATCTGTAGGCTCCGGATTCCCCAGGTGAGCGATGCAGATGGCCACAGCCTTTTCAATGGTCGGTCCATACCCCTCAACTCGCTGACCCCTCAATTTCTTGCTCGCGCGCGCGACGTATTCGTGACGGGGATTCGGCTTCCCCTGCTTGATATCGAGCCGGATAACGGAAATAGTCACCATCGCGCCCTTCATAGTCTCATAATGGTAAAAGGTCATC
>JBGPUH010000264.1:0-3906 GCA_041491025.1 Methylomirabilis sp. (SeqCode) | reverse complement strand
TCGGGAACTGCAGCACATCGCCGACTCATCCGATCCGCTTAAGCGAAACCGGGGCCGTCGGGGACTCGACATCCTCCAGAAGATGCAGAAGAAGGTCGATGTTCACGTCGAGATCAGTGATATGGAGTTTCCGGAGATTCGCGAGGTGGACGCGAAGTTGGTCGCCATGGCCAAGGCGTATAACGCCAAGGTCGTGACGAACGATTTCAATTTGAATAAGGTAGCGGGGCTGCATGGGGTCGGGGTGTTGAACATCAACGAGCTGACCAACGCGCTGAAACCCGTCGTCTTGCCTGGTGAGGACATGCGGGTGTACATCCTCAAGGAAGGCAAAGAGTACAATCAGGGAGTTGCCTATCTCGACGACGGAACAATGGTTGTGGTGGATAATGGCCGTCGTTACATCGGCCAGACGATGGATGTCTGTGTCACCACGGTCCTGCAGACGACTGCGGGGCGCATGATCTTCTCGCGTCTGAAGGAAGAGGCTGAGGCCGCCTGATTAGGAAGGGTTCAGGGTAGAGGGGTTAGGGTCTAGACAGAGGCGTCCGCTTGGGAGAGTTGAATCCCTAGACCCTATACCCTAGACGCTAAACCCTATGATTGTTACAGCGATCGTTCCTGCGGCAGGAAAGGGAAGTCGTTTCGCGGGAGCAGTCAAGAAACAGTTTATCGAGCTGAACGGTCTTCCCGTGCTCAGCTACACGCTGAGAGCGCTGGCGTCCTCGGATGCGCTGGCGGCCATGATTATTGTGGTCCCCCCGGGCGAAGAGTCGATTGGCCGGGACGCGCTGTCCCTGGCCAGGGTTGATGTTGAAGCGGAGGTGGTCCCCGGAGGACAGGAACGACAAGATTCAGTCTACAACGGTCTGCTGAGGGCGAAGCCGGACACGGATATGGTGTTGATCCATGACGGCGTTCGCCCTTTCGTTTCCCGTGAGGTCGTCCTGGCGACGTTAGAGGCCGCAAAGGAATGGGGCGCGGCAGTGGCGGCCGTCCCGGTCACCGATACCATCAAACGGGTGGACGCTGACCGGTTCGTCGTGGAGACGCCGAACAGGGACCAACTGTGGGCGGTTCAGACCCCGCAAGTCTTCCGGTACTCGCTCCTGATGAGGGCTCACCTAGCGGTTCGGGAGCACGGCATCATCGCCACTGATGACGCGGCACTGGTGGAGCGAATCGGGGTGAGAGTCAAGGTTGTGACAGGAAGTTATGAAAACCTTAAGATCACGAGCGAGGAGGATGTGCCTCTGGCAGAGCTGATCTTGCGACGACGGCTGTATCGATGACGGTTGGCATCGGGTTCGACACCCATCCACTGGTGTCAGGACGCCGTCTCGTCCTGGGTGGGGTGGAGATCCCGTTCGAGAAAGGCCTGGAGGGGCACTCGGATGCCGACGTCTTGGCGCATGCGGTGATCGACGCCATCCTGGGCGCCGCGTCCGCCGGGGATATCGGCTCGTGCTTCGGGACAGATAATCCCATGTACAGGAATGTGTCGAGCCTCCTGCTCCTCAAAGAGGCATTCCAGCGGGTCGAGGCCCTCGGATACTCGGTGGGCCATATCGATGCCACCATTATCGCGGAGGCCCCGAGACTGGGACCGTATATCGCGCAGATGCGGAGCAATCTTGCAGAAATGGTTGGAGCCGCGGTGGAGGACGTGAGCGTCAAGGCGACCACAGCGAATCGAATGGGCACGCTTGGGGCGGGTGGCGGCATCGCGTGCCTTGCCATCGCCTCGCTCGGCCGCCAGGGGGTAACGGGGTAACCCTGCGGGGAATCTGAATGACGATAAGGATCCACAACACCGTGAGCCAACGGAAAGAGGTGCTCGAACCGCTGGTGCCAGGAGAGATCAGGATGTACGCCTGCGGGCCGACCGTCTACGATCGTGCCCATATCGGCCACGCGCGTGCCGCCCTCACCTTCGACGTGATCTGGCGCTACCTCGAATACCGGGGTTACAAGGTGACCTACGTGCGCAACTACACTGACGTGGACGATAAGATCATTCACCGGGCCGCGTCGCTGGGGCAGTCGTGGGACTCACTCGCTGAGGAGCAGATCGAGGCCTATCGCCAGGATATGCGAGCCTTGGGCCTCAGAACGCCAACAGGGGAGCCTAGAGCGACTCGGCACATCCAGGAGATGATCGGCATGATTCAGAGCTTGATCATGAAGCGGGTCGCCTACCCGGTCGGTGGCGATGTCTACTTCGAGGTCAGGCGATTCCCTGACTACGGGAAGCTGTCACACCGAGATCTGGAGGAGCTGCGGGTTGGGGCGAGGATTGAGGTGGATCCCCGAAAGCGCGACCCGCTTGATTTTGCCTTGTGGAAGGCTTCAAAGCCCGGAGAGCCCTCCTGGGATAGTCCATGGGGCGCTGGCAGACCGGGCTGGCATATCGAATGCTCGGCAATGTCGATGAAATACCTGGGCGAGACATTCGACATCCACGGCGGCGGCGCCGACCTGATCTTTCCCCATCACGAGAATGAGATTGCTCAGTCGGAATGCGCCACCGGCAAGCCGTTCGCGCGCTATTGGGTGCATAATGGATTCGTCAACATCCAGGCCGAAAAGATGTCGAAGTCGCTAGGGAATGTCCTCGCGGTCCACGAGCTATTGAACCGGTTTAGCCCTGACGCAATCAAACTCTTCCTACTCAATACCCATTACCGGGCGCCCGTGGATTATTCTGAGGAAGCCCTCATAAGCAACGAGAGCGCCAAGGACAAACTCCAGCTGGTCCTGGCCAAGGCATACGGATTTCAAGAAGTCCAACCCGGCACTGATATAAGCCATATATCAGGATGGGCTGATTATCCGCTTTTGCAGCAGATCGGCGAGGCCGAGAAGGCATTTCGCGTAGCGATGGACGATGACTTCAATACACCAGGAGCCAGAGATGCCATGTTTACGCTGGCCAGGCATATCAGGCGCGCTTTGGAGGACGCCGAGCGCGAGCCTGTAAAGCCAATACTCGAAGCGCTCAGGCGCGGTGCGGATACGTTGCGCCAACTAGGTTCTGTGCTAGGCGGCTTGCTACAGACACTGGAGGTGGAGGTTCACGAACAGATCCCGGTCGGAACTCACGTTCGAGTTCAAGTGTCAGACTCTGGGATGGGCAAGGATACTGTCGAGGTCGTTGGAGTAGTTCAGGTGTCAGACTACATCGCCGCTCGGGACGCTGTCGAGGCTGCCATTGCCTCTGGACGATCCTTGCCAACGGACGAGGTTAATATCATTGTGGAATATCGCAGGCAGCGGCGTGATGAAAAAGATTGGGTGACTGCGGATGATATCCGAGTCTGGCTGGCTGACCGTTGTGTGATGGTGGACGATACTGCTAAAGGGGCTCGGTGGCGGCTTAAGACCTCTCGCACGTGAAGGGCCAAACGCGATGACGGAGGACGTACTGCTTGGTCCTCATGCCGTGCTCGAAGCTCTCCGGGCGGGGCGGCGCACTCTTGAGCGGATCTTCCTGGCCAGGAAGCGGCCCGATCCCCGAATTGCCGAGATCGTGAGACTTGCCAGGATAAGGGGGGTGCCGGTCAAGCAGGAGGGGGGGGAGCGGTTTGGGGAACTGAGCAAAGGGCTGGCCCACCAAGGGGTTCTCGCCACGGTGAGCGAAGCGGCCTACGAGGACCCTTTTGAGCTGGTCGCTCGAATTAAAGCATCGGCCCGACTCCCGCTGCTTGTGCTCCTTGATGGTATTCAGGATCCCCAGAACTTGGGGGCGATCATTCGCACAGTCGAGGCGGCCGGGGCGGACGGGTTGTTTATTCCGAAACATCGCGCTGCCGGGATCACGTCGGCAGTGGCGAAGGCTTCAGCCGGGGCTGTGGAACACCTGCCGGTGGCCAGGGTTTCTGGGCTGCCGGCCTTCCTGAAATGGTT
>JBGPUH010000263.1:0-3940 GCA_041491025.1 Methylomirabilis sp. (SeqCode) | reverse complement strand
ACCGTGCGGTTCCACGAGAACGCGATCTTTGGATTCTTGAAAGCCCGTTCCTGCATGATCTTTGATGCCCGCAACTTATCCCGGCGATGAATGACCGTCACCTTCGTGGCGAACTTCGTCAAGAAGATCGCCTCCTCCAATGCCGAGTCCCCTCCACCCACCACCGCCACCGCTTGATCCCTGAAGAAGAACCCGTCGCAGGTGGCGCAGGTAGAGACCCCATGTCCCAAGAGCTTTCGCTCTGACTCCAACCCGATCAGGTTCGCAGAGGCTCCGGTGGCGATAATGAGGGCCCTGGTCTCTAGCGTCTCGCCCTCGACGGTCACCGTAAAGGGCCGCTTCTGGTCGGGGACGTCCTCGTCCTCAATAAGCAGTCGACGCCTGACTGGCGTAAGGGGCCGCAGACCCAGATCCACAGCTGTGGCGTTCCCCTTCAGGAACCTGGCGCCAAACCGCTCTGCCTGTTGCCGCATGACCTGGATCAGCTCGGACCCCATCAGCCCTTCCGGAAACCCCGGATAGTTTTCAACCATCGTGGTCAGGGTCAACTGCCCGCCGGCCTCGGCCCCCTCGACCACCATCGGATGCAGATTGGCCCGGGCGGCGTACAAGGCCGCAGTCAGCCCCGCGGGACCGGACCCAAGGATCATGACCTGTTGCGACGCACTCGTCATCTCAGGGAAGCTCCACAAGGATGTCCTAGCGTTGCGTGTCTCTACCTCTCCACAAGCAGTAATCCCGCCTGGTCAGGCGGGATCGAAAGGCTGACTCAGTGTATATGCCTGTTCGATGACGGAGTCCGGATCCTTATTTCCTGTCACGGGCCCCGCGGGCCTGAGCGCGCTTTGCTTTCAGCTCTCGTGTTCTGGCCAAGTGGATATCACTCCACTTCAGCTCCTCATCCACGAGGGCTCGAATCGCCAGAAGCAGTTCCTTCTTCGAATTCGTCAGATGTTCGGCGACTGTGGTTGGGAGGGACGCCAGGCGCTCGTCGATGACATCGTTCACCAGTCAGTCGCCTCAGCCCGGCCATTGTTTCTCCTTCCGCGGGCGCTTATCCACCGATGGCCGCCATCGTTCTCGCCGGCTGGACGAAGTCCGCCTCGTTGATCCGATGCCCCGGTTCCTTTTGCCAGACCGCTTCCTGGACAAAGCCGGCGATTTCTTCGTCGCTGGCGCCGCTTCGCACGAGCCGTTTCAGGCTATGCTCTTTGAGCGAGAACAGGCAGGTTCGAATCTGGCCGTCCGCGGTAAGCCGAATCCTGTTGCAGCTCCCACAGAACGGCTCTGTCACCGAGGCAATGACCCCCACTTCTCCCCGGCCATCCGCGAAGCGATACCGAGTGGCTGGTTCGTGGTCCCGCCCGTTTGCGGGCAGCAGGGGAAAGACCCGGTTGATCCGGTCGAGGATCTCCCTGGCGGGAAAGACCATCATGCGACTCCAACCCCGTTCCCCATCGAGCGGCATGAACTCGATGAACCGGACCTGGTACCCCTTCTCCCGGCCCAGGGCAGCCATCTCCACCACTTCATCGTCGTTCTGTCCCCGCATGACCACCATATTGACTTTAATGGGATGCAGCCCCGCTGCTTCGGCGGCCGCCATCCCATCCAGGACATGTCCGACCTCGATCCCCTTGACCCTGACGATCTGCTTGAACCGATCCGGCCGGAGCGTATCAAGGCTGATGTTGATCCGTTTGAGTCCCGCCCGAGCCAGCGCCGCGGCCTTCTTCGGCAGGAGAAAACCATTGGTGGTCATCGAGAGATCCAACCCGGGCGAGAGCTGCGCCAGGCCGGCCACCAACTCCTCCACCGACTCGCGCACGGTCGGCTCCCCTCCGGTCAGGCGGATGGTCTTTACGCCCAGGCCCATCATGATCCTGACGAACCGGATGATCTCTTCGAAGGTCAGGATCTCCGGCTTGGGAAGCCATGCAAGGCCCTCCAGCGGCATGCAGTAGAGGCAACGAAAGTTACAGCGATCGGTCAAGGAGATCCGGAGATCGTCCACAACCCGCCCGAAGCTATCGTGTAGCAGCGCTACCGGTCGTCTGTTCTGCTCTTGTGTCATGACACCGTCATCTCAGGTCGCCGTCGCCGCCCCAGCCGCCTTGCCGGCCCCCTGGGGCCGCTCGGGCGTCATGGGGGTGGGGTAGAAGCGGTCGGCGGTCATGGTCGGCTGATCGTACACCAGGCCCTGGCGGGTGTAGGCCCCGAGCTCGCCGATCCGGGTCCACATGGTGATCGCGTCGAAGGGGCAGACCTCGACGCAGAGGTTACAGTACATGCAAAGGTTGTGGTCGATGACGAAGGTGGCCGCGCGGCGATCCTTGCCCTTGCCGCCCCCGGTCAGCTCGATGCAGCGGGCGGGGCAGATCCGGGCGCAGGCCTCGCAGGCGGTGCACTTGAGTTTCCCGGTCGCCTCGTCGATGGTAAGGACGTGCCGGTTGAAGGTGCGGAGGGGCTGAAAGCGATGCTCGTCCGGGTACTGGGTGGTGATGGCCGGGGTGAAGAGATAGCGGAGGGTGACCTTGAGCGAGACCAGGATGCTCCAAAAGCCGCCGAAGAGGTCCTGAAAGTAGCCGCTCATGGCGCTATGCCTTGGCCGCCAGCAGGTCGGTCCGCCCGGCCGCCCGGCTGGGTTTGGCAATCGTGTCGTGGGTGATCTTCTCCTGCAGCAACAGGATGCCGTAGATGAGCGCTTCGGGCGTGGGGGGGCAGCCGGGGACGTAGACGTCCACCGGGATGATCAGGTCCACCCCTTTGACCACGTGGTACGCGTCGTAGTAGAAGGGGCCCCCGGAGATCGCGCAGGCGCCCATGGCGATGACCCACTTCGGGTCGGGCATCTGCTCGTAGAGGGTTTTGATCCGGGGGGCCATCTTCTCGGTGACGGTCCCGGCCACGATCATGACGTCGGACTGGCGGGGAGAGGGGCGGAAGACCCCGGCCCCCAGACGATCGAGGTCGAAGCGGGAGGCGCCGGTCGCCATCATCTCGATCGCGCAGCAGGCGAGCCCGAAGGTCATCGGCCAGGGGGAGGACTTGCGGGCCCAGTTGAAGAGCCAGTCGGCCGTGGTGGTGAAGATGTTGGGTTCGAATTTGCCTTGGAGCAACCCCATGAGTGGTCTCCTTCCCCTATGAGCGATTCGCCATCAGCACTCAGCAAGTGCGGGTTGTCTTCTTTCCCTGTGCTCTCGCTGAAAGCTGACGGCTGATTGTTGAATGCTTTCGCACTACCCTACCACCGGCGTACCCGGCAATTGCTCTCCCAGATCGCCGATTGTCTCGTACGTCATTCCCGCATAGGCCGGTACTGACCGCGCGACGTCGTTCCACACCTCTTCGGGGGTTCCGCCCGTCAGGGGAAGTCCCAGCCGAACCGCGAGGCGCTGGAGGAGGTCCGTTAGCGGGATCGTCTGACCAAAGGGTTCCAGCGCAGGCATCACCCGCTGAACCCGTCCTTTGAAATTCGTGAACGTCCCGTCCTTCTCGTACACACTCATTGCAGGCAGGACAAGATGAGCCGATTTCGCCGTCGCCGTCAAGAACACGTCGTAGGCAACAAGGACGTCCAGCTTCTTGAGGGCCTCGCCGGCAGCCAGCTCTCCCGACAGCGCACTCACGAGATCCTCCTCAAAGACGATCAGTGCGGCCAGCCGACCCTCAGCCGCTGCGGTCAGCATCTCCCGTGTCGCCATCCCTCCCTCGGCCGGAACAAGCCCGAGCGTTCGCATCCCGACCGAGTTGGGATATTTGTCGATCCGGCGAAGCAGGTGGTCCTCGGGACTATCGCCTCCCGGCTCGGAAGATCGCCTCACCCGATAGTCGATGTTCGGGATGCCCAGCGATGTCCCGAACAGTTGTCGGATAAGGAACCCCTCTTCGTTGGTCAGCCGCGACGAGGCGATCACTCCAATGGCCCCTGGTCCCCTGT
>JBGPUH010000262.1:0-3944 GCA_041491025.1 Methylomirabilis sp. (SeqCode) | reverse complement strand
GTGTCATGCTCTCTTCCTCCTGCGCCTTAGCCCGAGCGTTTCAAGCCCTCACGACCCATTCGGAGGACCCCGCGGGTCTGCTTCTACTCCCAATATAACGCATCGCGTTATCCTTGTCAAGCCTTTTTATGCAGTGCGTTAACTCATTGCAACGCATCACCTCCAAGGGTCGATTTCTTAGGAGGCAAGGGCACTTGATGCAACAATTGACCGCCCTATGGTTGGGCCTACGTTTGAGTGTCCCGACATCTGATCACGCTCTGAGAAAATCTTTTCAGCGTCTGCTCACCACTCCGCTTGACCCGCGAGAGGCGTTGTGATAGAAGGGACAAGCTCCTCCTGAAAGGCGACGAGTTTCGGAACGCAGGAGGATCGAGATTCGTGCTAGGGTTGTCCTCATCTGAGACTGCGCGATGACCGTCGGAGAAACGACCAAAGCAGGGGCGCAGGATAGTCCCGCTCATCCAGTCCCCTGGTTTTCGGGACGACGGGCAACGTCTATTCCGGCGCTCGCCGTGGCGATGCTCGGCTTCCTGGCTTTCGTGAACTCTCTCTGGAACGGATTCGTATACGATGATGTCTATATCGTGGTTGAGAATCCGTCGATCCGGCACCTCTTTGACCTCAGGAGCCTTTTCGGGACCTCTTACTGGCAGGCCGGATCGGGGGATATGCTGTATCGCCCGATGGTCATGCTCTCCTATGCGTTGAACTACGCCCTGGCCGGACCATCGCCGCTCAGCTACCACTTGGTGAACGTCCTACTCCATGCCCTCAATTCTGCGCTCGTCTATCTGCTCTTCAAGGCGCTTTTCAGGAATGCCGGCCTGGCAGTTGCCGGGGCGGCGGCCTTCACCCTCCACCCGATCCACACCGAGGCTGTTACGAGCATCGTGGGCCGCGCTGAGCTCTTGGCGAATGCGTTCGTCTTCCTAAGCTGGTTGTCGTACCTGAAATGGGACAAGGCACCCATACGCGCCAGGCAGTGGTGGCTCGCTATCTCGGTCATCTTTTTCGCGATGGCGATCCTGTCCAAGGAGCATGCGGTTGTCCTGATCGGACTGCTTGTTTTGACCGACCTCCGCCGTGCCTCTGAGCACCGTCTCCCGCCCGGTGAGGCGATCTGGGGAAGATGTCGGACCGCTTACATCTGGTACTTCCTTCTGCTTGTCGGGTATCTTCTCGCGAGGCTCTTCGTTCTAGGTGTCATCGCGAGACCCGGCGCAGCGTTCCTCGCAAATCCCCTCATCCACGTGGGATTCTGGCCAAGGTTCCTGACCGCCGTCAAGGTTCTGGGCAGGTATTTCTGGCTCCTCCTGGTGCCGATTCACCTTTCGTCCGATTACTCCTTTCCCCAGGTTCGGGTCAGCAACTCGCCCGTTGAACCTGCCGTCTTGGCCGCGCTTGTTGGGCTCATCGCTTCGCTTGCCCTCGCCGGTTGGGCCTGGCGCCGCCAGCCGGTTATGAGCTTCGGCATCGCGATCTTCGGCATCGCGATCCTTCCGGTTTCGAATCTGCTTTTCCCAATCGGGACGATCATGGCGGAACGCCTCCTCTATCTTCCTTCCCTCGGCTTCTGCCTTCTCCTCGCTCTGGCGGTAACAACGCTTGCCGGCGCACCGCGCACCAAGCTCATTGCAACCGGCGCTTTCCTGCTCCTGCTCCTCGGCTATGCTACCCGCACAGTACTCCGGAACCGTGACTGGCGTACCGACGTGACGCTTTTCGCTTCCGCCGTCAGGACGAGTCCCGACAGTACGGGCGCGCACCTTAACATGGGCATGGCGCTGTTGAACAGCAAGGATTTTTCGGGGGCCCAGCGAGAATTCGAGAGAAGCTTAGAGATCTATCCAGGATTTGCCAGCGCGATTGATGGCCTGGGGGCAGCTCTGCTCATGCAGGGCCAGACTGACGCGGCAGCACGCGCCCACCAGGCTGCCATAGAGATCAGGCCCGACGATGGCCATCCTCATTTGAACCTCGGGTTCATTGATCTCCAAAGGGGGAGGACTTCTGATGCCCTGCAGGAGTTCCGCCTTGCCGCCCGCCACGGCGTGTTAGGCGAGAAGAACTTGAGTCGCCTCGCGGAGGGGCTGGTGATGGCGGGCGCTCCTCTCGAAGCCATTAGACCGCTGGAGGGGGCGGTAGTCCACAACCCGTCATCCGCTGAACTGCGAAACAATCTCGGGCTCCTTTACATGCAGCAGGGGCGACTGGACGATGCCCAGCTTGAGTTCGAGGCCGCTGCCCGTCTTGAGCCTGATTTGCCTCTGGTGCAGATGAATCTGGGGAGGGTGTACGCCAGTCGGGGGTTACCCGCCCAGGCGGAGGTCCATTTCAAGAACGTTCTGAAGCTTCAGCCAGGCACCCCAGAAGTCCTTGGCTTCCTGGGCGCGGTCCTGGCACAGCAGGGTCGGCTTCAGGAAGCAGAGGAGGCCCTCCAGAACGCCGTCCGCCTCCAGCCCTCGAACGCCGGGGCGCATTTCAACCTAGGAATTGTGCTCGCCAAACAAGGGAAGTTGCTCGATGCCCGGGCACAGCTTAAGGCAGCACTACGTCTCACGCCGAGCGCCCCTGCCGTTCACCGCGCCTTGGGCGCGGTGCTCCAGCAGCAGGGGAAGATGGCGGAAGCGCAGCGAGAGTTAAAGCTTGCCGAAGAGCAGGAAAAGGCGCTTCGCCCTGCCGCTCGAGAGTGATCTGGGCGCTAGGCCTCCCACCGGCATGGTGAAAGGACCGCAGGAGGAGGATGGAAAACATGGAGAGGAAGAAGACCCGCCGACAGGGAAAGGGCGGTCTGGGCGAGCACGTCGCACCCGCCCGTCATGATAGTCGACAGCGCGCGTGCAGCGACCTCACAGGCGTGCGCTGCGCAGGGCTCCCTCTCCAAGACGTCCTCCGTCTCCACCCCGACGCTCCCCTCGGTGTCCCCCCACCAGGCCACGATCGGGGGGGGAAGCGATGCACGGGGGGGTCGGGCTCCCAGTGGACCCAGGTCTCCACCTCGTCAGCCGTGGCCAGTCGTCGCATGGTGGCGTTCACGGTATGTGTGGAGGCGGGGGGCGGGGCTGCCAATCGGCATCGCGGTGATGTCTCGCAGGGTCTTGTGCTTCGTGAGCGTCGGCTTCGTGTAGGGTTTCTTGGATGATAGCTCGAGTTTCTTCACTTGTCTTCTCCTTCCCACCGTCGTTTCATGTAATGCCGATCACCCACGCACGGCGTGCCTTGCCTCTACCACGGGGGCGCCCTCGGGATCAAGCCAGGTACGCGGTCTCCCGCGCCGCAGCGTCGCCGCGAGCCCGCTGCTGATATCGGCGAGCGGAGCACGTCATCCCTGGCGGCTCACCTCTGTCTAGAAGCAGAGTAGGAGTCTGGCTCTTTTGTGCGCTCAGTTGGCCTAGGAGCCACGACCGGTCACACACCGAGAAGAGGGGCGGGATGCCTCTCTTCCCTGTCTCTCCTCGACCCCCCCAACAAATTCCCTTGCCCTGTCCTCTGCTCCTCATTCCAGTTGCGCGCGGGGGGGTGCGTCGCCGTGCATCGTTGTGCCTTGTACTGCACCTAACTCTCCGCAAATCCTCATAACTTCGGCCCCCACGAGCGAGAATTGCCTTGACGCCTCGTCGCCCGATAGACTATTCTCGGGAGGCTTCCTCTCATGTTCTCCTGGACCAACGGGCGGCCCGGCTCGAGAAGCGAGTTCGGCCCTGCAATTCCGCCGGTGAAATCACGCCAAGGCTCGTGATGAAGCGACCTCTCGGGGGGCTTCGTGTCAACAGGGAGGAAAACCTACAGAGTGGGAGGACTATCTCAAGCCCCTCCCGTCTACCCTAATCCTGGCTTTTCATGAGGAGAGACCATGACCGAGTGGAATCTTCCGAAGCCCGGCGAACTCACGAAGACGTTGCAGGAAGAGACGATCAAGAATATCCAGCGGTTTTCAAGGG
>JBGPUH010000261.1:0-3953 GCA_041491025.1 Methylomirabilis sp. (SeqCode) | reverse complement strand
TCGCTGCCGAGACCCTGATTGATGTCGTTAAGACCGTTGAGACCGACGCTGCCTTGAAGTTGGAGGCTGGGCAGCAACTGGTTCCGGGCCACCCGGAGGTTGATATCGGTGTTCTCCAGCGTGAGCTTTGCCGCCGCGTACTCCGGCCGCTTTTCCAGGGCTTCTTGAATGCTGGCCTCCGCACCCACCTGGACCACTTCGAACGGCGGCGCGTCGGCCGGCACGATCGTTCTGGCCCAGATCTTTTCCCCGTCGGGGAGGTTAATGATGAGCTTGAGCTGATCCTCGGCATCCTTGATGGCCTTCTCGGCTAGGATGACGTTCTGCACCTGGGCCGCTGCCTGGGCTTCAGCCTGAGTCACCTCGACCGGTGCCGCCACCCCTGCCCGCACCCGAGCCTTGTTCAAGTCCTCCAGCTCCCTCGCCAAGCGTAGCGAGCGCTTCTGGACTTCAAGGTTCTCGATGGCAAAAACCAGGTTCCAGTAGGCGTTGTGGACATTTGTGATCACCTGGTTCGCCTGCTGACGGAGCTGCGTCACCGAAATCGCCTGATTGATCCTTGCGATCTTGATGGGGGCGGTGTTGACATCGACTCCGAAGTTCTTCAGGAGGTTTTGGGTCACGCTCAGGGTCAGGAAAGTTTTATACCCAGGTTTAATCTCAGTTCTGACCGAATTGGTGTCCTGGCGGTTATTGGTCAGGCTCAGGGTGTAGCTGCCGCCGATCGGTAGCGACTGGGCCAGCGAGGCGTTCAGGTCCTGGTTCTCTACCTTAATCACGCTGGCTCCTGCAAGAAACGGTTGGGTTGAAGGCGTCACCGATTTGTTCGCGTCTGCCGTGACAGAGGCGACCGGGTCGAAGATCGCCTTCGCGATAGTGATGCCCTCCGCGGTGATCTTCGGGTTGTAGTTGGCGATCGCGATGTCGAGGTTGTTCTTCAATGCAAGTAGCACGGCCTCTCGCAAGGAAAGGCGTAGGTCGCCTACATCGACAGATCCGGGCTGGGGCGACTCCTCGTGAGGCGTGGCCTGAAGCGCCAGACGCCCCAGATCGGCGGACACCACAACGCGAGTCTGGCCGGAAGAGGGTGAACGGCTGTCCTCCGCCCACGCCACGGCAGCAGGCAGAACAGCCAAGAGCATCACCCACTTCGTCCACGAGCGAACCTTTTCATGGAAGGCCGTCATTCTTTCTCCTTTCTCAATCACTCTTGGATTGTCGAACCATTCAGCGGATCGATTCTGAAAGAGCCTTACGACGCGTTTTGTCATTGCGAGCACATTTACGGAGCCTGCACTGAGGCAAACGAATGTGTTCAGTATACACTCCGCGAAATACTCTCCCATCTCCACACTGTTTACAACGCCCCGATCCTTGAACCTTCGCAGGCTCAGTTGAGTCATGGCTTCGGCTACCCTGAGCCCAGTCGAAGGGTCAGCCTCGCAATGACAGCACACCGCAATGTCATCTGAGAGCGGAGAGACTCCTGGTTCCTCCTCACGTAGATTCAGGGTTTGCGCTCTTGCATCTTCGGCCCAGACGCCGACGGCTCCTGCACACGCCGCTCCTCGTCCCACCGCTTCAGAAACTGGTCGAAGTGAGCCTGTTGCTCGGCATCTAGAATTGCCCGAATCCGATTGCGCGCCCGCTGCCTGATCTCGTCGAACTGTGGGTTGAGGCGTTTCCGCAGTTCAAGAAACTCCTCGCGAGTCTCCTCCAGGATCGCGTTGAGCGAGTCCATCTGTTCGGGCCGGATCCCAACCGCCTCACTCATTTGCTTGACGTAACGCTCCCGATCGAACCTCCCTGTCCCCACAGGGTGGCGCCACGTCTCGATCCGGCTGAAGTAGATGTTGAGGCCCAGGGCGCCGGCCGCGAACCCCAGGACAAAGATCGTGAGAAAGGCCAGAAGAACCTTCGCGCGCGTTCCGTCCATCTGGTTCATCCTACTTTCTTTCCTTACCTCGAACCCCGCACTTCGGACCCCGCACCTCGCACCTCATCCTGCATGAGGACGAATGCCAACATCTGATCCTGCGTGGGCCGCTCGACCGCCGCCGGGAGATTCAGCTCCTCCAGGGAGAAGGCATGAAACTCCGTGCTCTGCCCCACCCGCACCGGCAGAGGCACACGAAAACCTCCCAAGGGGATCGTCACCCCAACCAATAGAAGCACACCAAGGGCGAGGGCCGGGACGAGTCGTCTCGCGAGTCCCCAGGCCTGGAAGATCGAACCCGCCCCCCCAACCCCACTCGTCGCCAACCGTTCCCTCAAGTGTGGATAGAACGAGGGTCCGGGCTCGATCTCTTCACGGAGGGCTCCCAGAATCTCCGAAGTCAGCCTGATCACTTTCATCGCCTGGCTGCACCGGTCGCAGACTGCCAGATGACGCGCCAGGGCCTCGTCCTCAATGGACAGACCCTCTCTCCCGCCTTCGCGCTCCAGCAATTTCTTCGCCTCATGACACCTCATTCTGCTCGCTCCTCCGTGAACGGTTGCCCATCTGTTCCTCCTGTCGGATCATCCGCTGAAGCGTCGCCTGCATCGCCCGACGCGCCCGGAACAGACGGACCTTCGCAGCCGGTCGCGTGCAGCCGAGGGCGTGTGCGATCTCCGCGATCTCCAGCCCCTGGACCTCCCGCAGCGTGATTGCCAGGCGATCTTTCGGCGGAAGCGTAGCCAAGATCCGCTCCGCAAGGTCTCTGGCGGCGACACGATCGTCGCTCCCGCCGCCGGCGGACAAATACGCCTTCTCATTCCCCGCCAGGTCATCAAGGGCCGTCTCGGGACGTCGTCGAACCTTGCGCAGATGGTCGTAGCAGGTGTTGACCGCGATCCGGTTGAGCCATGGGGCGAACGAGGCCCCAGGCCGGAATCGCCCGAGAGCAAGATAGGCTTTGAGAAAGACGTCCTGCGCGAGATCTTCCACGTCTTGCCGACGCCGGATAAAACTGCCAATAAGGGCTAACACGCGTCGGTCATGCAGCCTGAGCAGCGCCTCGAAGGCCCGTTGGTCGCCCTCCTGCGCTTGCTGGATGAGACGGGCTTCTGTGCGAAGCTGCTCTCCTGATTCCTCGGCCGGCTCGTGGTTCTTTGTCGTATCGTTCATACATACGTCCGACGAACCCGTACGGTTACACGCGTGGTTCTGTTGAGGCTGCAAGATGACCCGGCACCTGCCCACAATCGCCGCGAGAGGTCAATCGTAGCTGAGGGGAAGTCAACGGGGGAAGATTCTCGGGAAAGGCCCGACGCAGCCTTCGGGAGCGCCAGGCCATCCCCTGCCGATCGATCCGGTAAGGTTGATAGGCGATGGTGGTTTCGACACAGGATGTGCCAGTGGACAGGAGCGTGCCAGGCCTTTACTGCAGGAAGCTGACGGGGGCAGCACCGATTTTCAGCCTCGTCTGCAGGTCATCAGGAAAGGACATGGGAGATTAGAGCGTCCCATCGTCCTGCACGAGGCGCAAGGCAGCGCCGAAGGCACGAATCGTCCGCTCGATGTCTTCATCAGAATGCGCCGCAGAAAGCCACCCGTGGAAGAGCGGCAGATCGACGCCCTGAAGGATGAGGGCACACCGGAGCTGGTGATATGCCTCCAGGTTCGGATGACCCATCAGAAGGCGGTGGTCGAGTTGTGAGGCTGGTCCCTGCAGGGCAAGGCCGTGTCGATGCGGGCCGAGGAAGAGGTTGATGATCGAGGACTCGCCGTACACACAGGCATCCACTCCGAGCTTCTCGATGACCTCGGACATCCCGGTCCGCAGATTCTGCCCGGCACGATCGGCTTTCGCCTGCGGTTGAGCATCAGCCAGCAGTGTTAATGTGACGAGTCCTGCAGCGGCAGTAAGGGGATTCGCATTGAAGGTTCCGGCGTGACTCACTCGATCTTCACGATTCCAGGCCGAATCGTCCCTGAACGCCAACTGGTCCATGATCGGGGCGCTGCCGAC
>JBGPUH010000260.1:0-3963 GCA_041491025.1 Methylomirabilis sp. (SeqCode) | reverse complement strand
CATGATCGGCATGTTCATGATGCTCCCCTCATCCAGGGGCGGCATGAACTCGGAGCCCAGGAGGGGAACCATTGCGACGCCAGCGAGGGTCACGGTGGTCGCAAGCCCCACCGTTGCCTTCCGGTGGCGGAGCGCCCAGCGCAGCGCCGGCTCGTAGATGCGGATCATGAGGCGCATGAGGCGGTTCTCCTCCTCGGGGCGCAGCCGGCCACGGAGGAAGAAGGAGCAGAGGACCGGAACCAAGGTGATCGACAGGAGGCTTGCGCCCACCATGGCGAAGGTCTTGGTGAAGGCGAGTGGGTGGAAGAGTTTTCCTTCTCGGCCCGTCAGGGCGAAAACCGGGACAAAAGCCAGGGTGATGATCACCATCGAAAAGAAGATCGGCCGACCGACTATCTTCGCCGCGTCAAGGATTGTTTGCAGGATAGCCTCGCGCTCGCGTACCTCCCCGTGTTGCTCGCTAAGCCTGCGGAAGATATTCTCGGTCACCACAATGCCGGCATCCACCAGGACGCCAATGGCGATGGCGATGCCCCCCAGCGACATGATGTTCAAGGAGATCCCCAGGTAGTACATGAACAGAAACGAGATGAGGATCGCCAGGGGCAGGGGAGCGGTGACCACGAAGATGCTTCCAGGATGGAGCAGGAAGACGATATTGACGAGGGTGACCAGGAGGGCCTCCTCGATCAAGGCCCGACGGAGCGTCCGCTCGGCGTCCCGGATCAGACCGGTCCGGTCGTAGAATGGTATGATCCGCACCCCCCTTGGGAGCCCTGGGGCGATCTCTTCGATCTTCAGTTTCACTCGTTCGATGACGTCGAGGGTGCTTTCTCCCTGTCGAACAATGACGACCCCGCCCACCGCCTCCTGGCCGTTCTTGTCCAGGACGCCGCGGCGGAAGTCGGGACCCAGGTGGACGGTGGCGACGTTCTTGACATAGACCGGGACGCCTGAGACGGAGGCGAGCACGATGTTCTCAACGTCCCTCACCGACTCGACCAGGCCGAGCCCGCGGATGATGAGTTCGCTCCCATTCTGTTCAAAGACCTTCCCGCCCACATTGGTGTTGCTGCGCATGACGGCGTCGGAGACCTGGCGCACGCTGACGTTGTAGGCGGCGAGCTTCCGGGGGTCCACATCGATCTGGTACTGGCGCACGAAGCCCCCGACGCTCGCCACTTCGGCCACGCCGGGCACCGAATTGAGCTGATAGCGGATGAACCAGTCCTGGGTGGAGCGAAGTTGCCCGAGGTCGTACCCGTCCCCCTCGACGGTGTACCAGAAGACCTGGCCCACGCCGGTGGCGTCAGGGCCGAGGGTCGGGATCACGCCTTTCGGGAGGAAGCTCGAGGCGAGGTTCAACCGTTCCAGGATGCGCGTCCGGGCAAAGTAGAGGTTGACCCGGTCCTGGAAGATGACGTTGATCATGGAAAACCCGAACGCCGAGGAGGACCGGATGATCTTGACCCCGGCCAAGCCCTGGAGGTTGACTGTGAGGGGGTAGGTGATCTGGTCCTCCACCTCCTGGGGGCTTCGCCCCGGCCAGTCGGTGAAGACAATCACCTGGTTCTCGCTCAGGTCGGGAATGGCGTCGATCGGGGTCCGCTGTAGGGCCCAAATCCCCCATCCGGCCACCAGGGCCGTCAGGATGACGACCAAGAACCGGTGTCTCAGAGAGTACTCGATCAGCCTGTCGATCATGATCAGCCCTGCGCCATCGTTACTTGGCGTTCAGGTTGAAGGTGGCTGAGGTGGAGGGCTGGCCTGGCCTCGTCGCCACGACCACGATCTTCCACGGGCCGGCCATGACGAGTTGGACGAGGGCCTCGTATGCCCCGTCGCCTACCCGTGTTGCCTCAGCCTCCAGGCTCATGCCGCCCGGCATTCCCGGCATCGCCGGCATCGAATTGGTGAGCCGCACCGTGGCGTCGTTGACCGGCTTCCCCTCGGTGTCCGTGATCCTCATTGTGAAGGTGTTCTTCCCGAGGACGGGCGACTTCGGTTTGGTGGTCAGCGTGATCTTGAGCGTGGAGGGCTTCTCACCCCTCGCCCCACCCATCTCGGCCGCCACCTTCTCGGTCTCCTCCATGCGGGGCACGCCCATGCCGGGTCCTGTGAGCTGGGCCTGGGAGTCGATGAGGAAGTTGCCGGCCGTCACCACGCGGTCCCCTTCCGCGAGGCCCTTGATGACCGGGTAGTACCCGCCCGCCTCGGGACCGAGGGTCACCTGTCGCCCTTCGTAGAGCCCGTTGCCCCTGGCCACGTAGACGATCTGGCGCAGGCCGGTGTCGAGCACCGAGGATTTCGGCACTGCGAGGGTCTTCTCACCGAGCGAGGCGCGAAGCTTTGCGCTCACGAACATCTGCGGCTTGAGCCTGGCGTCACGGTTCGGGATGTCCACCCTGACCCTCACGGTGCGGGTCTGCGCGTTCAGCATCGGATCAATAAACGACACCTTCCCTCTGAAGGTGGTTCCGGGATAGCTGGGCGCCGTGATCTCCACCGGCTGCCCCAGCTTGATCCAGGGCAACTCATATTCGTAGATGTCCCCCTGCATCCAGACGGTCGAGAGATCCGCCACCTTGTAGAGAGCCTCGCCCTCGGCGACATACTTCCCCTCGAACGCCATCTTGTCGATGACGGTGCCGCCGATCGGAGAGTAGATGGTCATCTCGAACGGTTTGCGCCCGCCCGATTGTAGCTGGGCGATCTGGTTCTCCGTCACACCCCAGAGGAGCAGGCGGGTTCGGGTGGCTTCGACAAGCGAGCTGGCGCTCTCTACGACCTCCTTGATCCCGCTCGCCTTGATCCGCTCGAGGGTCTCCGCGGCTAGGAGGTACTCCTGCCGTGTCGAGGCCAGGTCGGGACTGTACACCAGGGCCAACGGTTCGCCCTTTGCGACTCGCGTGCCGGTGAAGTTCACGTAGAGCTTGTCGAGCCGGCCGGCGATCCTGGAGGAGACAAAGGCGATCTTTCGCTCGTCGTAGTCGATCCTGCCGACCGCATCGATCTCCTTCACCATCGCCCGGTACGTGACCGGCGAGACCTCAACCCCGATCATCTGCTCATCTTCTCGAGTGAGGCGAACTGAGGCGGTAGCGTTTTGGTTGCCTGCGGGGGCAGATGGCTGAGCGATCACCTGAGCCCCTGCCACCGCCGGGCTTCCCGCAACAGACGCGGGTTTCTGCTCCCCGCTGAGCCCAAGGCGGTCGCGAAACAGGAGCAGACCTCCTGCCAGCGCGACGAGCGCAAGGGCGATCCCGACCCCACGTCTCTTCTTGCGGGTTGAAGGCAGCTCTAAGCTCATTGGCGAAGACGCGCGACGCTCATTGTGGTGCTCTCGACTTTCCATGGTCTCTCCTCCATCTGGAACACGGGGTGAACTGCTGGATCACTGAAGCGGCAGATCCCTGCCAACAGCCCGCTCCAAGTCAGCCGACCGTTGCTCCAGCTCGGCCGTGGCTCGATAATAGCCCAGCTGGGTATCTCGCAATGCGCGCTGGGTCTCCAGCAGACTCAGGAAATCGATCTTGCCGGTCTCATAGGCTGCGATGGCCGCCTTGAAGGATTGTTCGCTCTGCGGGATGAGCCCTCCTGTATAGAGAGTCATAATCTTCTGAGCGGCCTCCAGTCTGGCCAGGGCATCCGTCACCTCGAACAGGGTCATGTTCCTGACAGCGCGATAGGCGGCCTCCTGCCTGGCAAGCCTGGCTGAGGCCTCTTCGATCTCCTTGTCATGCTTCGTCTTCGTCCAGAAGAACGGAATGGTCAGCGTGATCATGGCCGAGTAGGTGTGCTCGAACTTGCCTTGTGGGACCAGCCAGTAGCCGAGCCCGACAGTGACATCAGGCGTCCGCTGATTGCGCACGGCGAGGTCACGAGTGCCTTCCGCCTGAGCAATCGCCGCCTTCGCCTCCTGGAGTTCGGGTCGCGACTCGAGCGCCCGTTGGGAAAGCGCCT
>JBGPUH010000259.1:0-3975 GCA_041491025.1 Methylomirabilis sp. (SeqCode) | reverse complement strand
CAAGAGAAGACGGGACTTCCAGGGGTTCCAGGTCGATGCGGCACTCGTCAGACTGGCCGCCCCGGATGTGTTGGTCATGCACTGCCTCCCGGCACACCGTGGCGAAGAGATCACCGATGAGGTGCTCGACGGTCCGCATTCCATTGTGTACGACGAGGCTGAGAACCGGCTCCATCTCCAAAAGGCGATCCTCGTGACCTTGCTGGGAAGTCAAGGGTCGTGAAGAGAACGATGAGATCTCACGTTGCGCCCCGAACCAGGGTGAAGGATGTGAAGAAGATCGTGCTGGCCTACTCCGGCGGCCTCGACACGTCGGTCATCCTTCGCTGGCTCATCGAGACCTATCGGGCCGAGGTGGTTGCCTTTTGCGCCGATCTCGGGCAGGGTGATGAGCTGGATCCGGTTCGGGACAAGGCGCTGAGGACCGGCGCCAGCAGGGTTTACATCAAAGACCTGAAAGAGGAGTTCGTTCGAGACTTCGTGTTCCCGTGCCTGAAGGCGAACGCCGCCTACGAGGGACGATACCTGCTCGGCACGTCGATGGCCCGGCCACTGATCGCGAAGCACCAGATGGCCGTGGCGAAGAAAGAGCGGGCGGACGCCGTGGCGCATGGCGCAACAGGCAAAGGGAACGACCAAGTCCGCTTAGAGCTCTCATACTACGCCATCGACCCTCACATCAGGGTCATCGCTCCATGGCGGGAGTGGAAGTTGCGATCGCGCTCGGATCTCATCGCCTACGCCAGAAGGCATGATATTCCGGTGCCGACCACGAGGGCACGGCCATACAGTACCGACCGAAACCTCTTTCACATCAGCTTCGAGGGTGGGGTTCTGGAAGACCCCTGGCAGGAGCCGCCAGAGGAGATGTTCGTCCTGAGCGTCTCGCCGGAAAAGGCGCCCGACCGGCCCGCATACCATGAGATCGAGTTCCGGGACGGCGTTCCCATCGCCGTGGACGGCAAACGCCTCTCCCCCGCGAGGTTGCTTGGGCTCTTGAACAGTATTGGTGGCCGGCACGGGGTCGGGCGCGTCGATGTCGTCGAGAACCGCTATGTCGGGATGAAGTCGCGCGGCGTGTACGAGACCCCGGGCGGGACGATCTTGCACGCGGCCCACCGCGCTGTGGAATCGATCACCATGGATCGGGAAGTGATGCACCTGAGGGATGCGTTCATTCCGCGGTTCTCGGAGCTCGTCTACTACGGGTACTGGTTCTCCCCGGAGATGGAGCTGCTCCAGCGGACGATCGATGAGTCGCAGAAGGGGGTCACCGGAGTTGCGCGGGTCAAGCTCTATAAAGGTAGTTGCGAGGTTGCTGGGCGGAGATCTGAGAGCTCTCTTTACGATCCGGCCTTCGCCACGTTTGAGGAAGATGAGGTGTACCGCCAGAAGGATGCCGAGGGGTTCATCCGACTGAACGCGCTGCGTCTCAGGATACGGGCCCTGAGAAAGAAGTGAGGAGTGCGGGGTGCGAAGTAAAGAAGGTCTGGCAAAAAGACTGACCATCGACGAAGCGGCAAGGGTGAAGTGGGGACGATGACGGCGAAGCGAAAAAGCGGCAAGCCATGGGGCGGGCGGTTTGCACAGGCGACCGATCCACAGGTGGAAGCCTATACTGCCTCCATCCAATTCGATCGCCGCCTCTACAAGTACGACATCCAGGGCAGTATCGCGCATGCGCGGATGCTGGCCAAGTGCGGTCTCCTTGCGAAGGGTGAAGCCGACAAGATCGTGGCGGGGCTGCATGAGATCGGCGGCGAGATCGAGCGTGGAGAGTTCCGCTTCGACTCCTCATTTGAGGACATTCACATGGCGATCGAGAGCCGCCTGACCGAAAAAGTGGGGGAGGCCGGCGCGAAGCTCCACACGGGCCGGAGCCGGAACGACCAGGTCGCGCTCGATGTGCGCCTCTACCTGCGGGAGGAGATACGACAGGTTCGCCATCTCGTGGCCGGCCTTGAGCGAGCCTTGATCGCTCAGGCCGAAGCCCACCTGGATCTGATCATGCCCGGCTATACGCATCTGCAGCGCGCCCAGCCGGTGCTCCTGGCCCACCATCTCATGGCCTACGTGGAGATGCTGGAGCGGGATCGTGCCCGGCTCAACGATGCGCTCGCCAGGGTCGATGTACTCCCTCTCGGCTCTGGCGCCCTGGCCGGCGTCGGTTTGCCGATCGACCGGCGCTTCGTCGCGAGGGAGCTTCAGTTTCGGGCGCTGTCAGCCAATTCGCTGGATGCCGTCTCGGACCGCGACTTCGTCATCGAGCCGCTCGCTGCGTTCGCTCTCCTGATGGTGCACCTCTCCCGACTTGCAGAGGAGATCGTCCTTTGGGCGTCGGCGGAGTTCGGATTCATCGAGCTGCCGGACGCCTTCGCCACAGGCTCCAGCATGATGCCGCAGAAGAAGAACCCGGACGTGGCGGAGCTCACGCGGGCGAAGACCGGGCGGGTGTTCGGAGCCCTGGTTGCCTTGCTCACGACGGTCAAGGGACTTCCGCTGAGCTACAACCGCGATCTCCAGGAGGACAAGGAGCCACTCTTCGACAGCGTGGAGACGGTCAAGGCGGCGCTCTCGGTCATGGCCTCGCTGGTCAGCGGGTTGACGTTCTCTCGGGATCGAATGCAGCAGGCTGCGCGAGATGGGTTCCTGAATGCCACCGATACGGCCGATTATCTGGTGCGCAAGGAGATGCCATTCAGGCAGGCCCACGAGACCGTGGGCCGGATTGTGCGGCGCTGTCTCGCCAAGCGATGCCGGATCGAAGAGCTATCCCTGAAGGAGCTGCAGGCCGCCTCACCGCTTTTCGACCGCGATGTCTTCGCCTACATCGCGCTTGAAGCGTGCATCGAGCGGCGCAAGGCCACCGGCGGGACGGCAACGGGAACGGTGAAAAAGGCGATCGCGGCAGCCCGGACCAGATTGGGGAGGCGATAGGGTGCGGACACGACAGATCGTGGCTCTTGCATTCCTCACAGTGTTTTTGCTGGTCGGCTGCGGCCGGAAGGGTGCCCCAGTGGTCCCGGTGTTGATCGAGGCGTCGCCACCGGCCGATCTTCAGGCTCAGGTGCGGCGTCAGGTCGTCGTGCTGACGTGGACCCGGCCGATAACCAATGTCGATGACACCGCCCTGAAGACCCTGGCCGCCTTTCGGATCTCCCGCTCCCAGCAGTCACCCCAAGCCACGGCTTTGTCCGCGATCGCCACTGTCAAGGCCGATAAGCCAGAAAATGCCATCATGTCAGGAAACCGGTACGCCTTCACCGACAACGGCGTCGTCGTGGGATCCCGGTATGCCTACCAAGTGGAGTCTGTGAATCGGCACGGGATCGTCGGACCGCCATCGGCGGAGGCAACTGCGCTGGTCACAGTCGAGATCGCTGCACCGTCCGACCTTAGGGCGGAGGCCGGCGAGCGGACGATCCGCCTCTCCTGGTCCACGCCGACTCGGCGAGCAGACGGAACCCCGGTTACCGGAATCGGGGGGTATAACATCTATCGGGGGACTACCCCAGGCCGGTACGATTCCCGCCCCATCAATCGAGAGCCAGTAAGGACCACGTGGTTCCAGGATAGCGATCTCGTGAACGATCGAACCTACTATTACATCGTGAAAGCCGTCGAGAATCAGCAGCCGCCCTGGCAGGAGGGTCTGCCGTCAAGCGAGGTGAGCGCTGATCCGGTCGATCTCACGCCTCCCGCTCCTCCGCAAGGGGTGCGGGCGGTCCCCGGGCCGGGCGCGCTGGTCTCGCTGAGCTGGGAGCCGAACCGGGAAGCAGACCTCCTGGGCTATCTGGTCTATCGAAGCGACGCGTCGAACCGGCAGCCCCGTCGCCTGATCGAGACCCCGTTTGCGGCCCCCGGCCTGTATGACCGATCGGTTCGCCCCGGCAGGCGTTACGTCTACACCGTCACGGCCGTTGATGCGTCTTCTCGGCGAAACGAGAGCGCGCCCTCCGCCGAAATCGAGGTCTT
>JBGPUH010000258.1:0-3979 GCA_041491025.1 Methylomirabilis sp. (SeqCode) | reverse complement strand
GTGAAGCCCCGGGCGTGGCGTTCGGCGCTCGTCTCCTTGACCGCCTGCTCACAGTCGAGCCGCGAGAAGAGCTGGAGGACCTGGCTGAACACACTCATGACCCGATTCACTGTTGAGCCTCCATTCCGGCTGCGGAGTGGGACATCCGTCTATCCCCACCAGAGCCGGGAGAGGCGCAACGTCCAAACCTCATTTGGACAAGAGTGGAATGCGACGAAAGGAGCGCATCCCGAGCGCAATGGTGGCCATTCAGACCAGGATCACCGGCGAGGAATCTGAGTGAGCAAGACACCGAGGTGGAGAAGCAGAACAGTCGAGAAGGAGGGTGCGATGGCGGAACAAAGGGTCACGATCGCCATGGCGGTAGCGGCCTTAGGTCTCCTGATTTCAGGCGTAGCGTTCGCCTACGAGGCCGTTGAGGTCAAGAATGGGGGCATCATCGCAGGGAAGGTGGCGTTCTCCGGAAGGCCCCCTGCTCCGAAGGTGATCCAGGTCGACCAGCACCGGGAGGTGTGCGGCAAGACCCAGGAGATTTATGAGGTCGAAGTGAAAGACGGCGGGCTCAGAAACGCCGTCGTCAACATCGTGGAGGTCAAGAAGGGGAAGAAGTTCGACTTCCCGGAGGCGGTCCTCGACCAGAGGGGATGCGTGTACACGCCGCATATTGTGCTGGCAGCGCCTGGCAAGCTCACGGTTCTCAACAGCGACCCGATCTCCCACTGCGTCCACACCTACCCAACGAAGAACGACTCGGTCAACACGATCATGACGAAGCGGAAGAGAAAGATTTCGATCACGCTGACGTCCCCTGAGACGATCCCGGTCATGTGCGACGAGTATGGGTACATGAGGGCGTTCATCGTCGTGGCCCAGCACCCGTACTATGCGGTGACAGACGAGGCCGGGACCTTCCAACTTCGCGATGTTCCCCCGGGGACGTACACACTGGAGGTCTGGCACGAGAAGCTCGGAAAGCAGCAGCAGCAGGTGACGGTCGAAGCAGGGAAGACGGCAGCGGTGGAGTTGACCTACAAACCGTAAGTCAGGGAAGAACGCAGGACGGTCGATGAGAGCCCACCTCAAGACGGGGTGAAAGATTAGGACCCCAGTGAAAGACACGAGCCTCACGCACGAGCCATCGTAATCTCGCGTGGGCACATTCAAACGGAGAGCTGATCAATGAAGAGAGTTGGGATGGTCAGGTGTGCTACCGCCGTCGGGAACCGGGAGAGGTCATCTGGGAACGCTCGGATCAGCTCAACCCGAAGACTGTGCAGGTCCGTGCCGACGCTCCTGATCGGGTCTGTGCTGGTCCTGGCCTGCGTCATGTTCGCTCCTTCGCCCGCCTCTGCTTTACCGAGTTTTGCGCGCCAGACCGGGCACCGATGCCCGGCATGCCACACCAACTTTCCCGAGCTCACCTCCTTCGGCCGCGTCTTCAAGCTGTTAGGCTATACGCTCGGCGGCGGGGAATCCAAGATCCCGCCGTTCAGCGCCATGGTGCAGACCGGCTTTACCAACACGCGCACGGCGCAGCCGGATCCGCCCGCACCCGGCTTCGGCGTCAACGACAACGTCACCCTGGAAGCGGTGAGCCTCTTCTACGGCGGCAGGCTCTTCGACGGCGTCGGCGCCTTCGTCCAGGTCACCTATAGCGACACCGCCAAGAACACGGCCTGGGATAACACGGACATCCGCTTCGCCCGCACCACGAGCTTGTTCGACCACGACTTCATCTTCGGCATCGACTTCAACAACAATCCGACCGTGCAGGACGTCTACAACACGACGCCGGCGTTCAACTTCCCCTATGCGAGCGCGAGCCTCGCGCCGAAGCCCGCGGCCGCGACCCGCATCGAGGGCGGCTTTGCCCAGCAAGTCGGCGGCCTCGGCGGCTACACGCTCATCGACGACACCGTCTATGCGGAGTTCAGCCTCTACAAGACGTTGCCCAACCGCGTGCAGCGCGCCTTCGGCATCAGCACGGACACCGAAAGCGAAATCGACGGGGTCGCCCCGTATTGGCGCGTGGCCCTCCAGCGCAGGTGGGACGACCACTCCGCCTCGGTCGGCACCTTCGGCCTCATCGCCGACACCTTCCCGAACCGAATCCACGGTTCAGGCACCGACAAGTTCTACGATGTGGGCGTCGACGCCCAGTACCAATACATCTTTGGTCCATACGTCGTTGGGCTCTACGGAAGCTGGATCCACGAGGACCAGACGCTTGGGGCAAGCTCGGCGCTCGGCTTTTCGAACAACCCCTCGAACACGCTCAACAGCCTCAAGCTGAGGGGGACCTACGTCTACTCGCAAGGCTGGGCCAAGTATGCCGCCACGGTGTCCTACTTCTCGACCTATGGCAGCGCCGATGCCGGGCTCTATGCGCCCGCCCCCCTCACGGGCAGCAACAACGGGAGTCCGGACACGAATGGCTGGATCTTCCAGATCGACTACCTGCCGTTCATCAACACGGAACTGATGTCGTTCTGGCCGAAGGCGCAGGTGAAGCTCTCGCTCCAGTACATCGCCTACACCAAGTTCAATGGCTCGTCGACGAACTACGACGGCTCGGGCCGCGACGCCTCGGCGAACAATACGCTGTTCCTGTCTGCATGGTTTGCGCTCTAGGTCACGTCGAGACACTCGATCCATGTTCACAGCACCCGATTCTTCCCGGGATTTCCAACCTAAAGGTGTTGTAGACAATCGCCGTCAAAGGTGTGCGCGATGGCCCGGGGATTCCCCTGGGTCAGGGCAGTCAGGAAGCTGTCGAGGCCGGGCGCGGCAGGGACAGACAGGGAGGAGGATGGGCATGGGTCGCCACGGGATTCTGCGGGGAGGATGGTGGGCGGGGGCTGGCCTCCTATTGGTGTTAGTCGGGGCCCCTGTCGGGGCGAATGGGTATGAGGTCTGGGTCACCAATCAGGGTCTGAACAAGGTCCAGGTGATCGACGGAGACTCCCTGAAGGTCATCCGGGAGATCGTCGCGGGGAGTAGGCCGCACAATGTGACCTTTAGCCATGATTTCAAGCGGGCCTACGTGGCGAACGTCGGGTCCAACGACATCACCGTCATCGACGCTACGACGCGCCAGGTGGTCAAGACGGTCCCGGCCGGCAAGACGGCCCACCACGTGGCTGTGTCCCCCGACGACCGATGGCTCCTCGTGTGCAATCCAGGTGAGCAGACGGTGATGCTCTTCGACGCCACAAGCCTCGACCGCCTGACGACCATCCCGGTGGGGAAAGCCCCTGCCATGGCCGTCTTCACCAGCGACGGGAAGAGGGCCTATGTGAGTAACGGCGGCGATGCCACGGTCTCTGTCGTCGATGTGACGAAGCGGGAGGTGGTCAAGACCATCCCGGGCGTCGGTCGGGGCGCCATGGGCATGGTCCTGACGCCCGATGGGAACGCGGTGGTCGTCACGGGGGGCGGCGACAACAAGACCTCCGTCATCGACACGGCGACGGACGGCGTCGTGGCCGAGGTCCTCACGGGGAAGGACCCGCACGGGGCCGCCCTCACCGAGGACGGCCGGCTGCTCCTCATCACCGACCGGCAGTCGGATGCGGTGTCGCTGGTAGCCCCCGGGACCTGGAGGGTGGTGGGCACCGTGCCTGACGTGGAGCGGCCCGACATCATCGACGCGTTCGGGGGCCGGGGCTTCATTACCACCCGCGGGCAGGCCGTCAGCGGGCCCCATGCCCTTTCGGGAAAGAATCCCGCCCTCGTAGTGATCGATCTGCAGAGGCGGCAGGTCCATGCGACCGTCCCCCTGGCGGGCGATCCCCACGGGGTGGCGGTCAGGAGATGAGAGGTGGAGGGAGGAGGATAACGCGCCGCCGCCCGGGCCTCAAACTGCTATCTGAGAGCCTTGCGGTTGACGTCGAGCTATCGCTGGGAAAGAGGAATGCCGCGCCCAGGACATGTTAAGACTTTCGAGTGAAGGTCATACTGCAGATTACACCCCCGTAAT
>JBGPUH010000257.1:0-3979 GCA_041491025.1 Methylomirabilis sp. (SeqCode) | reverse complement strand
GCTACGAAAGCTTGATCCCGTACTTCTTCATGAGACGGTGGACCGTCTTGCGGTCCACGCAAGCGGTCTTCGCCGCCTGGGAGATATTGCCGTCGTGACGCTTGAGAAGCTGGATCAGGTAGTCCCGCTCGAACGAGGCGGCCCACTCTTCCTTCGCCCGCTTCAACGGAAGATCTTTAGGCGAGACGGCCTCGACTTTGATGCGGATGTGCTCCGGCAACTCTTGGGGCCGCAGCAGCTCGTGCTCGGCCAGGACCACCGCCCGCTCGATGACGTTCTGTAGCTCGCGGACATTCCCCGGCCAGGCGTGCTCCTCCAACAACCGCATCGCCTCTGGCGTGATCCCCCTGACCTCCTTCCCGCTGCTGGCCGCGTACTTCTTGAGGTAGTGGTGGGCGATCAACGGAACATCTCCTTTGCGATCGCGCAGGGGCGGCAGCGGGATGGAGATCACATTCAGGCGATAGTAGAGGTCCTCACGGAACCCACCCGCGGCCACCGAGTGAGCCAGATCGCGGTTGGTAGCGGAGATCACGCGCACATCCACCTCGATGATCCGATTTGACCCGACCCGTCGCACCTCCCGTTCCTGGAGTACCCTGAGCAGCTTCGCCTGCAGATTCAGGCTGATGTCGCCCACCTCGTCCAGGAAGATGGTCCCCCCGTTGGCGAATTCAAAGAGCCCGGGACGGGTGGCCTGCGCCCCCGTGAAGGCACCCTTCTCGTGCCCGAAGAGCTCGCTTTCCAGCAGGTTCTCGGGAAGGGAGGCACAATCCACCGGGATAAAGGGGCCTGCCGCCCGGCGACTGTTGACATGGAGGCTCCTGGCGATCAGCTCCTTTCCGGTCCCGGTCTCGCCAATGATGAGGATGTTGGCCTCGCTCTTGGCGACCTTCTTGATGGTCTCAAAGACCTGAATCATTGGCAGGCTTCTGCCGATGATGTTATCAAAGCGATAGGTCGCGGTGAGCTGCTCCAGGAGGCGGCGGTTCTCTTCCCGCAAGCGACGTTGCTCCAGAGCCCGCTCGACGCACACCTTGAGCTGGTCGGCCGAAAACGGCTTGGGCAAGTAATCGAACGCGCCCTCTTTGATTGCCTCGACGGCGGTCTCGATCGTGGCAAAGGCAGTGACCAGGATCACGGTGGCCTCGGGATCGGAGGCGCGGATCGCCCGGAGAACGCCCAGGCCATCCAGGCCCTGCATCCTGAGGTCGGTGAGCACCAGATCTGGCCTCTCCCGCTCGTACAGCAGGGATCCCTTGGCGCTGTCGGCCTCGGTCACGACCTCGTAGCCAAGGCGCGACAGGAGTCGAGTGCAGTTCTCCAACATGTCCACCTCGTCATCAATGACGAGGACTCGGCCCAACTTCGGCATCGAGCGATCTCCCCCTGCCCCTACCGGTCTCCTCCTGGCAACGTGATCGTGAAGGTCGTTCCCTTGCCGACCTCGCTCTCCACTTCCAATGTCCCCCCATGCTCCCTGACGATCCCGTAGCTGATCGACAGGCCCAGCCCGGTGCCGTTCACCTTGGTCGTGAAGAACGGATCGAAGATCCGCTGAACAAGCTCATCGGGCATCCCTTCTCCGGTGTCAGCGATCAGGATCTGGACACCAGTCCCGTCCGTCCGCAGGCGGCTCCCCACACGGAGCCGGCCGCCTGCCGTCATCGCCTCCCGGGCATTGGTGACCAGGTTCAGCAACACCTCTTCCAACTGCCACCCGTTCCCCATCACCTTCGGAAGATCGGGAGTGAGATGCCGCTCCAGGATGATTCGCTCCTTTTCGAGCTGCTTTTCGATCAGAAGGAGCGTCTCTTCGACGACCGCATTGAGATCAAGAAGCTGCAGATGCGCCGCCGCTGGGCGGGAAAAGGATAGCAGCCCCTGAGTCACGCGCGCCGCCCGCTGAGCGTGCTTGTTAATCACCTTCAGGTCGTCGATAAGCTGCTTCGGGATGTTCCTCTCTTCGGCTTCCATCAAGACCACCTCGACCCGGGAGGTGATGACCCCCAAGGGGTTGTTGATCTCGTGGGCGAGACCAGCCGAGAGGGTCCCGATGGCGCTCAGCTTCTCGGCCTGGCGCATCTGCCGTTCCAGCGCGACGCGCCTGGTCACATCCTCGATGACCAGGACCGCCCCCTGCAGCTCGCCTTTCGCATCGCGCAAGGGGTAGCCATCAAAATTCACGGTGCTCTTTCCTTTCTTCCCAGTCTCGTGCTCCACTTCCCGCAAGTGTATCGCCCCCGACTCTCCGAGGAGCAGCCCACGCAGGGCTTCCGTCACCCCTTCCTTTTCAAGCGCTGGCAACACATCAGCGAGTTGGCGTCCGATGGCCTCTGCCGAGGCGATGCCGTTTCGTGTCTCCACGACCCGATTCCAGGAGATCACCCTCCCCTCACGGTCCACAGCGATGATCCCGTTGGTGATGCTCGACATGATATTCTCCAGATGCTCCTGGAGATCCCGTTGGCGCATGTAGGCCTCCTCCAGCCGGGAGGCCTTTTCCTTCATCTCCCGATTCACCACTTCCAGTTCGCGGCGCCTCGACCGCTCCCGCTCCGAGAGTATCGCCAGAGGAACGACTACCAAGATCATGAACCCCAGCCGCAAAGAGACGAGGCTCGCAGAGGAAGGTTGCCAGGTGGGCCAGATGGCGATCAGGTACAGGAGGGAGGATGGGACGAGCACGCCGACACCGCGGCCGATGCCGTAATAGTACGTCTGGAGGGCAGCAATCAGGTAGAGAGCCAGATAGAATGGACTCGCGACCCCGCCAGTGAGCCGGATCAGGGTGAGCGCAAAGGCCAGGTCGATCAAAAGGACCACGATGTTGAGTCGCATCACCTGAGCCTTCCGGTATGCGACACAGAGGTAGAGGAGGATGCAGTATAGTGTAAAGGCGTGTAGTAAGAGTGTCGTGGCGTATCGCTGGGGAGGGGCTAGCGGGGCGAACACGAGCCACCCATAACTGCCAAGGATGACCGAGATCCGAAGAGCAATGAAATCGTTGATGGGCGAGATCTCATACTTCCGCGTTAGGAGGGCAAACATCCCTTTATTCTTGTTCATCGGTCTGTGCTTAGCCCCGCGGAGATGCTCTTCGATGTACCTCTCTGGAAAACTCGGATCAACTTGCCCGCTCTCATAACACAGGTCTCGCTCGCCTCTCCAAAGAACCGAATGCCTCAATCTTGTCGCTGTGTTCCCGCTCTCATCACGGCTTCGAGTCTTGCTATTGTAATCTCTTCCAGGGAGGCCGGTCAACTTCTCTTACTAAGCGCTGCCTCGCTCGCTCTTCGCTTGACATCCTGGGTAGGGTGTAATATGGTTCCCAGATGTTAGGCAATTGTGATGGCCGCAGGATGACTGTTGTCCGACTACGCTTTACAATTCTCTTGGCGTACTACTCACCAACGCCCTCTTGAGTCTAGCTCGACCTGAGAGGGCGTTTGTATTTCTGGGTTGAGCGGAGTTCAGATCGGCGCTTACGGTGACTCAGGTGCTCATCGACCGCGAACTGAGGTGTAGAATGCAGTCACCCACATGAAGTGCCTTAAGAAATGAGGAGTCCGAAGTGTCTGTCCAGCAGGTCGCCCTTGCAGCCGAGATAATCCCGGCCGATGGCGAGGCCCTTAAATGGGGAAGTGCGCTAGACTGGGCGATCACGCTCACCATTGTCCTCTCGGCGCTGATCCTTGCCTGCATCCTGATATCCCTAATCCTCTACCGCGGCCACCAAACGGAGGGTAGCGCCCTCTGGCTCCACTTGCTCTCACTCGGCGTTTTCCCGCTTTTGCTCCTGGCGGTCGGCAATTTTGCTGTCCTCGAGTACGCCAAGGAGGTCCGTTTCTGCGGGTCCTGTCACAGGACGATGAAGGTCTACATCGATGACCTGCACAACCCCAAGAGCCAATCGCTGGCGGCCCTACACCTCCAGCACCGCTTCGCGCCAGGGAGCGAGTGCTACACGTGTCACGCT
>JBGPUH010000256.1:0-4050 GCA_041491025.1 Methylomirabilis sp. (SeqCode) | reverse complement strand
CCAGCGTAGGCTTCTGCAAGCACGGCAGCCTTCGCATCGACGATCATGCGGATCTTTTGCTTGAGCCCGACCGGAGGCGTCCCTCCAACCAGGTAGCCGGTGACCTCCAGCACAACATCGGGCTTGGCCAACCGCCACCCATCGGTCCCGGTAATCTCCGCCAGCTTCTTCGTGTCCACCCTGCCGGTCCCTTGCGCGACCACTAGCACGAGGGCCCCGTTCTTCGCCTGAAACAGGATCGTCTTGATGACGATATCGATTGGGACCCCGAGCGCCTCGGCCGCCATCGCTGCGGTCGTGGTCTCTCTGCCGAGCGAAATCAGCTCGGCATCGATCCCCTCCGTGGCAAGGTACTCCTCCAGCCTCATTGGACTCTCAGTGGTTGGTCATTCCCATTCGATGGTGCTGGGGGGTTTCGAGGAGATGTCGTAAACGACTCGATTGACGCCCTTCACCTCGCTGACGATCCGGCTGCCCATCGCCTGGAGCAGGTCGTGGGGAAGGCGGGCCCAGTCGGCCGTCATTCCGTCGAGGCTGGTGACGGCCCGGATGGCGATGACATGCTCATATGTCCGCTCGTCGCCCATGACCCCCACGGTCTTGATCGGCAGCAGGACGGCAAATGCCTGCCACACCGCACGGTCCAGTTTCGCCTTCGCGATTTCCTCTTCGACGATGGCATCGGCCTGTCGGAGCAGATCCAGCCGCGCCCTCGTCACCTCGCCGATGATCCGGACGGCCAAGCCAGGCCCGGGAAATGGCTGGCGCCAAAGGATCGCCTCCGGCAACCCGAGTTCCTTTCCCAGTTCCCGCACCTCATCCTTGAACAGCTCTCGGAGCGGCTCGATCAACTGAAAGTCGAATTGCTCCGGCAGGCCCCCGACATTGTGATGCGACTTGATGGTGACCGAAGGACCGTGGACCGACACGCTCTCGATGACGTCCGGGTAGAGCGTGCCCTGCGCCAGGTACTGGAATCGCCCCGACCTCAGCGACTCCTCCTCGAAGACGGCGATGAACTCGCCCCCAATGATCTTCCGTTTCTCCTCCGGGTCAATAATCCCTTTGAGTCGAGTGAGGAACCGCTCCTCCGCGTCAACCGAGACCAGGTTCAGGCCCAGATGCTCGGCAAAGGTTCGCCGAACCTCGGCTCCTTCCCCCTTCCGAAGCAGCCCGTTATCGACGAAGACGCAGGTCAGTCGAGGGCCGATCGCCCGATGGATCAGGAGCGCCGTCACCGAAGAATCGACTCCTCCACTCAAGGCACAGAGGACCCGGCCATCCCCCACTTCGTTGCGAATCTTTTCGACGGCCATCTCGGCGAAGGAATGCATCTCCCAGTTCGGCATGCAGCCGCACACCTTGAACAGGAAGTTCCCGAGGATCTCCTTCCCCCTGTCAGTGTGGGCCACTTCGGGGTGAAACTGCACAGCGAAGACGGGTTGGTGCCGGTGACGGATGGCGGCAAAAGGCGCATTCGCCGTGTGGGCCAGGCGTCGGAATGAATCGGGCATCTCTTCGAGTTTGTCGCCGTGGCTCATCCAGACCGTGAGCGCACCAGTGACGCCTGAAAAGAGATCGGTGGCGTCGTCAATCGTGAGCTTGGCCCGGCCATACTCTCTGCGGGCCGCCCGCGCTGTGACAGCGCCATAAAAGAGGCCGATGACACCCATTCCGTAACAAATCCCCAGGACCGGCGCGCCAAGCCCGATCACCTCGCGGTGGCAGAAGGGTGCATTGGGCTGGTAGACACTGGCGGGGCTTCCGGAGAGGATGATCCCCTTCGGGTCGAACCCCTTCACGTCTTCGAGTGGCATGTTGAAGGGGTGAATCTCGCAATAGACCCCGAGCTCGCGGATTCGACGGGCGATGAGCTGGGTGTACTGCGACCCAAAGTCAAGGATCAGGATCTTATCCATTGGGGGGCTCGGAGGGAAGGTGTTTCAGAAGCTCTCAGCTATCAGCTATCGGCAATCAGCTTAAAGCCGAAGGCGGCTCGCTGAAAGCTGAAGGCTGACCGCTGAATGCTACAGGTTACTCAATCGAGCCGGTAGTTCGGAGCCTCCTTGGTGATGATGACGTCGTGGACGTGGCTTTCGCGTAACCCGGCCGCGGTGATCCGGATAAAACGGCCATTCTGACGGAGCTCTTCGATCGTGCGGCACCCACAGTAGCCCATGCCGGACTGGAGCCCGCCGACCAGTTGGTAGATGTTGCCGGAGAGGGTGCCTTTGTAGGGGACGCGCCCTTCGATCCCTTCGGGAACCAGCTTGCTCTCCTCGGTTTCAGACTCCTGCCCGTATCGATCTCTGCCACCCCGTTGCATCGCGCCCAGGGAACCCATGCCCCGGTAGACCTTGTAGGTCCGCCCCTGAAAGATGACCAATTCGCCCGGGCTTTCCTCGGTCCCCGCCAGGAGGCCCCCGAGCATCACGGCATGTGCCCCGGCCGCGATCGCCTTGGTGACGTCGCCTGAGAACTTGATTCCACCGTCGGCAATGATCGGAATCCCGTACCTTTCGCTCACCCGGGCACATTCGGCGATGGCCGTAATCTGCGGCACCCCTGCCCCAGCCACCACCCGGCTGGTGCAGATGGACCCGGGGCCGATGCCGACTTTCAGTCCATCGACCCCGACCTTGATCAGCTCCTCCGCTCCCTCGGCCGTCGCGATATTTCCGGCGATCACCTCGGCATCCGGATAACGCCGCTTGATCATCGTCACCGTCTCCATGACCCCGCTGGTATGTCCGTGAGCGGTGTCCACCACCAGGACATCGACCCCGGCCCTGATGAGGGCATCAACCCGCTCCATCGTCTCCGCGCCCACGCCGACAGCCGCGCCCACCCGCAATCGCCCCAGCTCATCCTTGCAGGCGTTCGGATATTTGATCTTCTTCTCGATGTCCTTGATGGTAATCAGGCCCCGGAGGTTGAAGTCATCGTCCACCACCAGGAGTTTTTCGATCCGGTTCCGATGAAGGATCTCCTTCGCCTCTTCCAGGCTGGTGCCGATCGGGGCCGTGATGAGCCGTTCTTTGGTCATCACCTCCGAGATCTTCAGATCGAGCTTCGTCTCAAAACGGAGGTCCCGGTTGGTCAGAATGCCGACCAGTTTGCCGTTCTGGGTGACAGGGACCCCCGAAATGCGATACCGCTGCATCAGGTCCAGCGCCTCAGACAGCCGTTGGTCCGGCGACACCGTGATCGGATCCACGATCATGCCGCTCTCGGACTTCTTGACCTTGTCCACCTCAAGGGCTTGGCGATCAGGGGGAAACGCCCGGTGGATGATCCCTATCCCGCCCTCTTGCGCCAACGCGATCGCCATCCTGGCCTCGGTCACAGTGTCCATCGCCGCGCTGATGACAGGAATGTTGATGGTAAGACGTCTGGTGAGGTGAGTGCACACATCGACGTCTCGTGGCAGGACTTCTGACTTTGAAGGGACCAGGAGCACGTCATCGAACGTCAATCCCTCTGGAATCGAGCGATCAAGCATTCTCCACCTCATCACGAAGTTTCGAGTCCCGAGTTTGGAGTTTCGAGTTTCAGGGGGCTCCCGAATCTCTTTTCAACTTGGAACTTGGCGCCCCGAACTCGAAACCGCATTCCTTTCAACCCGAAACCCGGAACGCGAAACCCCAAACTCTCTTAATCATGCGACGCTAACACAAAACCATGGAACGGTCAAAAGAGAAAAGGGCGTCAGATTTGCATCGCAGCCTTGGCCTCTGCCAGGGTGTCCCCCGCCACTTTCTTGGCCCTGGCGGACCCGTCCTCCAGGACCTCCTGAACGATGTCGGGGCGAGTCGCCAGTTCCTGGCGTCGCTCGTAAATCGGCCGCAGGGAGGGGAACACGTGTTCCAGGAGAACGCCTTTGCAGTCCAAGCAGCCTATTGCCGCTGTCCGACAGCCAGGGTCGATAACGCTGTCCCGCTTCTCCTGTGGAGTGAATATCTTGTGGAGGTCAAAGACCGGGCACACGTCGGGATTGCCGGGATCGCTCCGACGCACCCGCGCTGGATCCGTCACCATCGGCTTGATCTT
>JBGPUH010000255.1:0-4051 GCA_041491025.1 Methylomirabilis sp. (SeqCode) | reverse complement strand
GAAGGGGAGGCGTCGCATCTGTTCTGCCGCTGCCTCGGCAATCTCCGCTCGGCCATAGCCGACATTGACGCAGTAAAGGCCGGCCATCGCGTCGAGGTATTCCTTCCCCCCCTCGTCCACGACGATGCAGCCCTTTCCCTCTCTGATCGCCAGGGGCGGCTTCTTGTCGAGGCTGCTGTGCTGGAGCAGGGAATGCCAGAGGTGCTTCCGGTCGGCGGCGAACAGATGTTCAGAGGAAGTCGGTTCCTGTGTCATGGACGGTCCAATTCGAAAGCCCTTACGCAATCCTGATGGAAGATGGGAAGGTGCCGGCCATTCGATTGGCGTGGATAGACGGTTCATATCTTATCCGGGTCCATGCGTCAAGGATTTTTGCCTTGACCAGCAGCGGTGGTTACGTTAGTGAAGGGCTAGGGAGAAAAGGGAGAAGGCGTGAACAAGGATGGGACCGACTTGGCCCGGCCGTGGCAGCGGGTTACAGCGTGGGGAGTGCACCTCTTCACCGCGTCGGGTGCGGTCGTGGGGGTCTGGTGCCTCGTCGCGATCCGTGAAGGACGCTATCGGGCGGCGTTTGCCGGTATGATGCTGGCCGTGTTGATCGATGCCGTGGACGGGCCTTTGGCACGGTTGGCAAGGGTCAAGGACGTGCTGCCCATGTTCGACGGGTCGAAGCTGGACGACCTCGTTGACTATCTGAATTACGTCGTGGTCCCGCTGGTCTTGATGCACGACGCACATCTTCTGCCGCCGGGCGGCTCGCTGTGGATCTTGAGTCTGCCGGTCCTCGCCAGTGCCTACCGCTTCTGCCACGCCTCGGCAAAAACGCCGGATCATTACTTCACCGGGTTTCCCTCGTACTGGAACATCCTGGCCTTCTACCTGTATGCCGGAAGGACGCCTCTCTGGTTCAACGCTGCCTTCATCGCATTTGCCGCCGTCATGGTGCTGGTTCCGATCAAATACATTTATCCGGGCCGGACTCGAACCTTGCGGGGCCTCAGTATCGGTTTGGGCATCACGTGGTGGGTGGTGCTTCTCATTATCCTTTGGCAGCTTCCCGATCCTTCGCCATCGTTGGTGGCGTGGTCTGTGCTGTATCCCATCTACTACACTGCCCTCTCATTTGCGTTGCATTGGCATCTCCTGCCCGAGAGCGGGTGCAGTTCCTCCGCTTCCTGAGTCATCCCCTTCGTCATCAGCATCGCCCCATTTTCTCCCTTCTCCCCGCTGGGGAGAAGGTGAAGGTTGAGGGGAAAGCGCAGAACTTAGGGGCCGCTTTGGAGTTTCTTGACCAGGGTGAGGACGATGCGGCTGGGGTCGGAGTGGTGGGTCGTCTCGCGGACCTCGTACGGCTCCTCGCACCAGGGGCACCAGATCTCGACAAGTGAGGCCCGCAGCACGAGGATCTCATGACATCCAGGACACTGAACCTCGGCTCGGTCCCAGCTCGTCTCCATTGCGTCACTCTCACTCGCGGGCCGCCACTCCGGAGGGGTCGAAACCTTGCGTGTGGCGGCTCTCACTTGCCGGGCGTGGATGTGGTCTGCTGCTTCAGCGCATCTGGGTCCTTCGGGAGGCGGTCGAGAAATTTCGGATCGATCGCGTACACGGCGGGGTCAGTCGAAAGCTTGGCGTACAAGCGCTCCTTTTCCGACTTCCCGATGAGCAAGACAGGGAGACGCGAACCGTCGTTCATGTTCAGCTCCACCTCCGCCTGAGGCGTCTTCAGACCATACCGGCCGAGGTCGGCCGCTTTCTCCGTGACGAGGTCGGTATACCGAAGCTCCTTCAGCGAGTACAGGAGCTCGGTCACTTTCCCTGCCTGAGCATCGGCCTGGATTGGCGCAGTGACCTTCCAGACATCTTTCTCCTTGGTCAACGTCAGCGGCTGTCCTGCCCGGCGAAGTTGGACCCCCTTCAGCTCTGTGGTCTCAAAGCGCAATAGGTTCCGATCTCGGAGGTCGAGCGGCGACTTGGAGAGATCGGTCAGGAGACGGGCATCCGTGGTCACTATCCCCTCACCGGGGTCGGCCATGGCGTACAGCCCCACCTTCGGATCCGGGGCCTTTTTGAGCAGGAGCCGTTTCGAGGCGTCGCCTTCCTTCACGGCAATAGTCAGATCGGGATGGTCGAGACCGTAGCGGCGCTTTGCGTCGGTCCCTGAAGCGAGGAACTCTCTGGCGCGCGCGTCCTTAATGCTCCACAAAAGCTGCCTGACCGCCGCGGCATCCGCCCTGGCCTTGATCGGCTGGGTCAACTCCCACTTCTCGGCGCCGGGGTTGTTCAGGGTGATCGACCGGCCTGCGCTGACCAGGTCCACCTGCTTGACCTTGTCCGGCTCCAGCACGAGCAACCTCTTGTCGCGGAAATCTGACGCCTTCTGATCCAGTCGAGTTCTCACGGTGTCGGCAACCAGGAAAACCGCCAACCGGTCGCCGCGTTTCGCATAGGCAGAGAAACCGTTTGGATTCTTGTCGCCCACCAGGAGGACGAGAGGCGGCTTGGCACTCTTGAACCCCACCGTGATCTGGATGGTTGGGTGTTCCAGCCCGTACTCACCCAAACTCTTCGGCTGCTCATCGATGGTTCGTTCTTCCTTGGCACTCAGAAGGGTCTGAAGCAGCGACGTGATCTCCGCCGTCTCCGCCTTCGCCTGGACCGGTTCGGTCAAGCGCCACCCATTACCTTCTCGCGTCATGGCGATCTGCTCCTCGCCTCTTTTGATGGAGATCTTCTCGATATCTTTCTCGTCTGCCTGCAACAGTTGCTTGGCGTCCTCGGATTTCTTTCCCTTCGCCTCTAGCACGTAATAGGCCCCCGCGGCAATTGCGAGGAGCAGGGCAAGGACGCCGAGGGAGCGCCACCTCATCGCGACCGCCTCCGGCGAAGCACCACCGAGGTTCCAGAGACCAGGAGCAGGGCCGGCACCACGACGACCGGCAGCCAGAAGGCCAGTCGCCCTTGCATGGCGGTCAGGAAGATCGGGGTGCTTTTCGCCTCCCTTGGCCGGATCGAGATCTGGTCTTCCTCTTCGGCCAGCCAACTGATGCTGTTGAGGAAGAGATCCCGGTTCCCGGAGAAGCTCAGGAAGTTATTGCTGGCGAACACGGAGTTGCCGTACACCACCAACCTTGCGGGCTTGGTCGCCGGTCGCTTTTCGGCTTCTTTTTCCTTCTCGGTGTTCTTCTTCTCTTCTGTCGAGGTCTCTGTTGACTTCTTCACGTCGATGGTCGCGACGACCCCCACCGGAACCGGCCCCTGCCGATCCTTCCCTTTGTCAAAGGTCAGCCGTCCGCGATTCAGTTCTCCTCTGTCGGTTTCGGCCCAGCTTCCTGGCCCGGTCTCCCCGAGTTTTTGGACAGTGACGCCCTGCGGGGACTTGTCCGCTACGTCAACAGAGCGAGCGAAGGGGAAGAGCGAGGCCAGGGTGAAATCCCGCGTGATCGGGTGGGAGTAATACTTCGACACGACAGGCATCAGGTAGTCGCCGCCCAAGACACGGCTATACTGATCGACAATGACGTCATCGCCAACCGTGATCCCGTACCGACCCAGAAACTCTTTCAGGCTTGGCGACGTAAAGGGATCGAGCTGGACGAGCAGCTTTCCACCCTGCTCGACAAATGCCTGTAGGGCCTTCAACTCCGATTCGACCAGGTCGCGCTTTGGCCCGCTGATCACAAGGACTGCGGCGTCCTCTGGGACCTGTGTCTCGCGGAGCAGCAGCAGTTCCTTGACCTGATAGTTGCCCTTCTCCAGAGCCTCCTTTGCCTGCCGGTAGCCGTTCCGCGACGCGTCGTCGAGCTCGCTCTCACCATGCCCTTTCAGGAAATAGATCGTTCGCTTCCCTTCACGGAGCAACTTGACCAACCCATTTGTCAGGTGCTCCTCGTCAACCTCGGTGATCTTTTCCTCTTTGTCTTTCGTTTCGAGGACCGTCGTGCCATAGGTGGTGATTCCGTACCGCTTGGCCAGGCCGGGATTTCTATCGGGATCCACAACCTGAAAGCGGAACTTCGTTGAGAGGTCGGCATACTGACGGAGCAGGTCT
>JBGPUH010000254.1:0-4056 GCA_041491025.1 Methylomirabilis sp. (SeqCode) | reverse complement strand
GCCCACTTCTCCTCCTCTCGTGCTGATCATACTGTAGATCGGGGGGAGGAGATAGTCTGAAATCCCAGAGTGGGGGGAAGATGGCGGAGATGGGTGTTCCACGGTGAAAAGGGGTTGACACTCACCCTACGCCTATCCATATACTAATGCCGTTCCAATGTCATCGGCCAAACGAGAACGTGACACGCAGGCGTCCACATGGGCGCTTCGGGTGGCTCTGTCATCAGGCGGAACGAGTTGGAATGGCACTCATAGCGCTGGTATGTCGGAGAGGTTCGTCGTCTGACATAGTCCACGGAGAAAGGAGCATGGGATGGGGCACTGGTCGCGAATCGGCGTGACCTGGTTGACCGCTGCCGCCGTGATCGCCGTCGGCGCCTCGGCTGTGGTCGCAGCAGAGCAAGAGAACGCTATCGTCAAAGAGGAATTCTTGGTCCAGGGAAGGGACCAGGGGATCAAGCTGTTCGTTCGGGAGAAGCGACTGGCGAACTTACCAAAAATCAGCAGGGAAAATGTCGTCCTCTTTGTCCATGGCGTTCCGAGTCCCGCCTCGGTCATCTTCGACCTGGCCGTTCCAGGTTACTCGTGGGTGGAGTATGTGGCCGAGCGGGGCTTTGACGCCTTCACCCTGGATATCAGGGGGTTCGGACGTTCGACGCGGCCCCCAGAGATGAAGGACCCGCGAGAGCAGAATCTTCCGCTCGTCCGGGCAGATCAGGTGATGCGGGACATCGATGCGGCCGTCGATTACATCCGCTCCAAGCGAAAGGTGGATAGGGTGAACATGATCGGGTTCAACATCGGCGCGTCCTGGTGTGCCCTCTATGCCACCCTACACCCGGATAAGGTGAACAAACTCGTCATGTACGGCGCGGTCTACGGGAAGAACCCGGGTGTTGTCAAGGCGCTTGGCGACCCCGCTAACCCGGACCGGCCCTATTATGAAATGGGGGCGTACCGCTACGTGCCCAGGGGCGAGATGCTGGATCGCTGGGACGGCTGGATCAAGCCGGAGCTACGGGATGTCTGGCGCGAAAAGGACGTGGTCGACACCTGGATTGATTCCGTGTTTGCGTCCGACCCCACGGCGAAACAGCGGAGCCCTGAATCGATCCAGGTCCCCAACGGCCCCTACATCGATTGGCACGAGATCCACGCCGGCCGATCGTTATTCGACCCAACGAAGATCAAGGTTCCGACCATGATCGTGCGGGGGAGCGCCGAGGAGCTGATCAGTAGTGACGCCGCAGACGAACTCCTCCAGAAGCTTAGTTCGGCGCCGTACAAACGCCGCATAGATATCGGCGATTCAACCCATTACACATTGCTCGAGAAGAATCACCTCCAGCTCTACCGGGGGGTCCAGGCGTTCTTGGAGGAGTGAGGAGCTTATCCTCCTACGCCGAGGCCGTTGACATCCAGTTATGAGGGGCGAACACTCCCTTCAGCGAGAGACCCAGCCATCATCAAAGCGGAGCACACATGAACCTGCCCGGGAGAGATGCCTTTCCGGCCTCGGCGACTCCAACTCGTCAAACACGTATGGTGTGCGGGGGCGGGAGCTCATCACAGACAGGCCCGCCGTTACTGTGGCGGCGACTCGATTCGGTAGATGAAGAGGGAGTATCCAATGGTGTCAAGCAGGATCGCATTCTTCAGGAAAGACTTCAAGGCGTTCCGAAGTTCGGGAGTGAAATAGACGCCTTGCAAGTTGGTGGCGCTAATGGCGACGTAGCCTGGGATTTTGGCGCTATCAAACGATGGTGTGGGCGGATCAACAGATGGATAGACGCCGGGCAGTTGGACGTGCGGGATTTGATAATACAGAGGATCGGCCGTGCCGAGGTAAGAGAGATTGATCGGTTCCGTGATCTGTTTCCTGTCCAACCACGCTTTCAGATGCTTGAGCTCCTGACCCCAGTCGAGATTAGAATCCACGAGGCTTTTGTAGCCATTGCGCGGACCGCCAGCCAATTCATTGAAGTATGCGAGGTAGTGCGGATACACAATGGCAGGTTTCCACGGGGGGGCAAACACAACGAGAGAGCTCAGCGCGACCGCGCCCAGCGTGAAGAGCGCGACAATCTCACGCCTTACAGATGGCCATTGAGACCATTCGAGAGCGAGCTCGCCGCAGAAAACGTACAGAAATGGATAGATGGGAAGCAGGTGGCGGTGTCCGATGTTGAGGTTCGAGGTAATGGAAGCCACAAAGTACACCCCAACAGGAACCCCGACGAACGCCACCCTCGAACACCATGGCTCCCGCCGGCGCATGGCAAGCAAGAGCGCGGCGATTATCGCCGCGATGCTGGGAAGCGGCGTTTTCAGCAAGAAGGTCCAAAGGAAATAGTTCCAAAAACCTCGGTCGGAGTATTCTCCCCTCAAGAAAGAAGCGCGCCTGAGCGATTTCATTTCGGCGTACGCGAGGCCGTAGATATACGCTTCGGGCAACAGGTGGGCTCGCTGGGCGAGCAGTATCAATTGACCGCCCATGTCTATGGGGGCGCGATCGTCCATGGCCCGCTGCATTTCCGGCTCCATCATGGAAAAGCTGGTGAGCGCGGTGCGGCGCACAACCGATTCGATCGGCAGATGGCCCGGCTCTTTCTCAAGTTGTGCTGGAAGCGGCAGGACCCGCTTTTCGGCCTGCGCTGCTCGAGCGGGGTTCTCCGCCGCGGAATAGCGAAAACCATACACCGCCCACAACACGCCATACGCAGTGATGAACGAGGCAAAGATCAGTCCCCCAAAGGCCAACCCCTTCGCCCTCTTGGAGGTAAGGCTGTAGCGTCCCTTGGCCCCTACAGGCCAGTCTTCGGTCGAGAAGATCCGCCCCAGCCCCACCAGCACAACCATCGGCACCAAGAGAACCGCCGAGAATTTCGAAGCAAATGCCAGAGAAGAAAATAGCACCGCCAGGGTCGCACTCGTCAGCCCGATCCGCCTGCAGGCCCGCCAGAGGAAGTACATGGCGCCGAACATGAAGACGGTTACCGCGACATCGGTCGTCACAAGCCCGCTATGGGCGATGAAGTTCGGGTCGAAAGAATAAAACGCCAGGGCGAGAACCCCACCTGCCACTCCGTAAAGTTCCCGTGCCCAAAAAAAGATCAGAATCGCTAACAGCACTCCAAGCAAGAGAATCGGCATCCGCCCCCAAAACAGCAACCGATCGGCATCATTGAGGAAGTCGCTTTTCTCCAAGTGAGTCGTCGTCGGAAGCGATAAGGGGTCACTGACAGCCATCCTGTTCAGCGCTTCATCGCGCACGCCGTAGAAAACGAAGTGAGCAAAAATCCATTGCATCCTGACGGCCAACCCCGACACCCAGGCTCGCCTGATCACTGATAACGTTGCAGGGAGTGTTGCGGGCGGGTCTTGCTGTGTCAAATCAACGGGAGGTGGCCACACATGCAACCACAACAGAGGCAACGCCGCCAGTTGTTTTACCAGTGGCGGATGCTCGGGATTCATCCGGTAATCATTCCACAGCCAGTAGCTGTAGCCCGACGCCAAATGTACGGTCTCATCGTAAGTCGCTGATATATGGCGGGCGTGGCTGATGACGAAAAAAGCAAAGAGCAGGCAGAACAGCAGCACAACTCCCGCCTCAATCCAAAGAGGGGAGATCACCGTTTTACGCGGAACGGTTCGAAGAACTTGGCGGTCCTCGTGAGGAGGAGTCTGATCCTGATACGTAAGCCTGGGCATGCCAGTCACTCCAATAGGGGAGCCAAACGGCTGGAATCGATATCGGGATAACCGGGGCAATTCTTCACTACTATCCGAACTATCCGAGGTCATGTCAAGAGCTGTGCAAGAAAGATTCAGGTGCATTCCATTTCCGGTGGGTGTGTGTGAAGCTTTGCCTCCCGCGATGCCCCTCCTGCCAGATCATCCTTGAAGCATAGTGGCAACATGCGATATGATGAGTTTCAGAGAGATCAACATGACATCATGATTCCTCTCCGCCTCACGACGGGCGGTGGATCAGTGAGTGTTCAGGAGGGAACCGATGGAGCCGAAACAGGACGTGCGAGATCCGTTCGATCG
>JBGPUH010000253.1:0-4071 GCA_041491025.1 Methylomirabilis sp. (SeqCode) | reverse complement strand
GGTACTTGACGATCCCCAAGGTCCGCCCGGCAGTTGCGGCGAAATCAGGGTGTTCGATTAAGAAGTCGAAGACCGGCTGGCGACTCTTGACGGTGATCCCGAGCACATCCCGAAAGAAGATGGCCTGTTCGGTGACCTCGCGCAATCGTTGCCGACCGGCGACGTCAAGCCGTTCCCAGGGAATGTCAAGGCTCTGCCGAGAGAGGTCCGCTGCTCCCGAGGCCGCCACCATCCACGCGACCAGGGCGAGCGTGCCGTAGAGCCTGCGCCGCGTCGTCACCCGCTTCTCTCCTCGTCGTTACGCGTCGGTTTTGAAGTTGACTTAGCCTGGATAGCATATTATCCTCACCGTGGCAAGAAATTGCGTGGGAGAAAAGGTCGTGCCGCAGCAGACAGAGCGGAAGATCTGCCCCGGCTGCGAGGGGAATGAAAGGGTGTCGTGTCCCGAATGCCGAGGGGGTGGAGGGACCTGGGAATCCGGTGGTGGGATCTCCGCCTGCGAACGATGCGGGGGCGACGGGATGATCCCGTGTCTCGACTGCAATGAGACCGGCCTCCTCCTGGCTGGCGAATAGGGGAACGATGGCCCTCCCGTCTCTTCGCCCATCGCGGCAAGGGCGTGGGCTGACGCAGGAGCTTGCTGTGGTTCGGGAGCTGCTCGGCCGTCTCGAAACGAAACTTCGGGAGAACGACCCCGAGCGGATCTCCAAAGAGGATGATCAGGAGCTGCGTGGTGCCCTGCAGCGTATCGGCGACGAACGGTTGACCCGATTCACCTTGGCCTATGCAATCTGCGTCAGGGGACTCACCGCGCCCATGGCCTCCGGTGCCTGGAAGCGTGAGCTGGCCCAGGAGGTGGACGAGGCTCATCGTCGTGTCCTGGCCCGTGTGGAAACGCTGGAGCGCCTTGCCCGGTCCTCGATGGGATGCCTAGTGCTGTGGCTTCAGGCACTCCTGCAGCGGACCTTCCCTCGCCCTGTCAGTCCCCAGCGTCCGTTATCGCCCGAGGAGGATGGCAATCTGCATCGGGCTGCCCGGCCCTGAGTGGAGCGGGCGAGCGGACTGTCATGAGGGAGTGAACGTCCATCGAACGAGGCATGGCTGGCGGGACGACGGAAAGGCGACGGCTTAAGAGTACCCTCGTCTCGTGGATTTCCCTCCTCGGCCTCGGTGTCATCGTCGTGATGGCGTTGATGTTCAGTCTTTCCCCTCCACGCGGGCCAGTCAGCCTGGGGGAGGCTAGCCTCGCGATCAGCTCTGATCCGGATCCGCCACGACTCGGCCCCAACACGCTGCAGGTCCGCTTGGCCTCCGCAGACGGCAAGCCGATCTCTGACGCCAGGGTCGAGATGAAGTACGGCCGGGAAGAGATTGGCACGCTGACCCGGGCTCCCATGGAGGTCTCCGGTGAGGGTGTCTATCGATCCGATGTCGAGTTTGATGCGCCGGGTGCGTGGCAGGTCATTCTCACGCTCAAGCGGGAGGGCGCGTCCGACCTGACCACGAAATACCTCTACAACGTGGCCCCCTCCTCCAGTGGCGGCAAGGCCCTCGCCGGGACGGTGCGACTCGCCCCCATCCTGGCCCGGAAGATCGCCCCTGGCGATGTCCTGTTTGTCATTGCCCGGAAGGGGCCAGGACCGCCTCTGGCAGTGAAGCGCATCGCAAACCCGATATTTCCCGTCTCCTTCCGTCTTGGTCCGGAGGACATGGTCATGGGCGGAGGCCAGTTCGAGGGGGACGTGTCGGTGATCGCCCGCGTCAAGAAGGGGGGCGCCGCCGGCCCCGCGCAGCGGGGGGATCTCGAAGGTTCACCGGTGGGAAATCGGGTGAAGATCGGCAGCGCGCCGATCGCAATCGTGATCGATCGGGAGCTCTGATTCATGAACACCGACGACGGCGAGCGGTTGCAGGTCTCCTGGATGGCGAGGCACGAGGGCGGAAGCCATGCAGGCGTGGGGTGTGTGCGGTGTGGCCATCCTGTCCCTGATCTGTTTCTGGGGTGCAGGGCGCCGTGTCGCAACTGCCGGTTTCTGTACCCGGCGGGCGACTGTTCAGACTGAGGGCGTATGTCGGAGAGAGCGGCGGGTCAGACGCGATCCATCATCCCGGCCGGGATGACCATTCGCGGCAAGATCGAAGGGTCAGAGGACCTGACCGTGGCGGGAACCGTGGATGGCGAGGTCCATTTGCGCGGGACCCTGCGCCTTTTGGAGGGCGGGCACCTCCGTGGACAGGTCACGGTGTGGGAGGCAGTGATCGCCGGGCGAACGGAAGGGACCGTGATGGCGTCAGACCGGGCCGAGGTCCTCGCCACCGCCCAGGTCGAGGGCGAGATCCGGGCCAGGCGCTTGACGATTGTGGAAGGAGCCTTGGTCAACGGCAGGATGGTGGCTGGCCCGGCCGACGCGCGCCTCTCCAAGCTCCAGTTAATCGAGGAGGCGGTCCGATGGGAGGAGGCCCGAAGGCTTCCGCTGGACGAGGGCGGCGGAGCGGCCTGATCATCCCGTAACGGGGGCGACAGCCGACCGGCATCATGATGGGAAAACTGATCCGATGGCTAATTATCTACCCGCTCCTCGGTCTGCTGCTCTATGTCGGTTATCCGTTCCTTCTCAGGGGAATCGGGCGCTATCTCGTCACCGAAGATCCGCTGCAGAAAGCCGGCGGGATCGCGGTGCTGACGGGCGACGGCGGCGTCGCCCGGACGCTCGAAGCGATAAGACTGTATCAAGATGGGTATGCACCCATCATCATCCTGACACATCAGCTTGCGCCGAAAGGGTACGAGGCGTTAGCACGGCTGGGGATCACCGTGCCCGAGGAGAGGGATATCCAGTGGATGGTCCTGAAGGCGATGCGGGTCCCGCGTGCTGCCGTTCTGCAGGTAAAGGAGCGGGCCAACAGCACGCAGAGCGAGATGATGTACCTCACCCGCGTATTGGAAGAGAACAGGATACGGTCGGTCATCCTTGTCACGAGCCGGTCGCATTCGACGCGGGCCAGGAAAATCCTCGCCAGGACTTCCGGCGGGCGGATCGCGATCATCAGCCGGCCTACCCGGTATGACAGCTTTGATCGCGACGAGTGGTGGCGTTCTCGCTTGGATGCGAAAGAGGTCCTGATGGAGTACGAGAAGCTGCTGAACTATTGGGTGGTGACAACGGGCTCCAATCTTACCGGCTGGCTGAGGGGGCGAGACCGGGCCGCCGCTACCGCCGAGGGCAGAGCGTGAGCACCGGCCCGTGAGACGGGAAGGAATGCGGAGCAACATGAGGGCAGCGCGCAACGGAGATGACGTGGGATTGACTCTCAGTGCCACTGAAGCCCGGTACCTGCTCAGGGTTGCGCAGGAGACGGTGCTCGGCATCGATCTGGAACACAGCCGAAGCGCCGCAGAGGGCTACGAAGAGCTGCAACCGGAAGCGGTTGAGGCCCGTCGCTTTTTCCGGGACGTGGCCGGCCAACTCGAAGCCGCCCTTGGTGCCCAGGGCGGCATTCAGATTCGAGAAAACCGCTGATGGAAAAGCTCAGCCGCACCGGTGCCGGAAGGGAACCGATGCAAAGCGAACAGACGCAGGGCTGGCGAGTGGGTCAGGCCATTGATGGATTGATGGATGGAGGAGCGCGCCATGACAGAGAAGAAGGGGATGTTTGACACGATTCGGGAAGTGTTGGGGGGCCCGAGCCAGGAGCCGGCGCGGCAAACTCCGATGATGGAGATGCCGATGATCGCTTTTGTCGTCGGCGAGAAAATTCAGATTCACGGGGAGTTGACCGGGGAAGGCGATATCCAGCTCATGGGTGCATTCCGCGGGACGATCGATCTCGCCGGGACGATCGTGATCGGAGAATCGGCCCAGGTGGAGGCCGACATCGCAGCCACAAACATCATTGTTGGCGGCCACGTGAAGGGCAACCTGGTCGCCAGCGGACGGGTCGATCTCCTTCCGACTGGCAGCGTGACGGGTAACGTCAAGACCGGCAGCATCGCCGCCGCGGAGGGTGCCTCCTTGAAGGGCGAGATTGAAATTGATCGTCGGCAGCCCCGAGGTCAAATGGACACTTGAT
>JBGPUH010000252.1:0-4106 GCA_041491025.1 Methylomirabilis sp. (SeqCode) | reverse complement strand
GACTCGATCCTGCTGTATGCGGGTGACCGGCCGATCTTCGTCGTGGACGCCTACACCCGGCGAGTCCTTGAGCGCCATGGCCTGATCTCGAAGCGAACGACATACGGCGAGATCCAGCGACTCTTCATGGACCACTTGCCGGCCGATGCCGCCCTCTACAACGAGTATCATGCCCTCCTGGTGACCGTCGGCAAGGAATACTGTCGGAGAACGCCACGCTGTGAAACGTGCCCCCTCCAGTATGACCTTCCGAAAGGGATCACCCCTTCTGCCGAGCCCACAGGACGTTATAGCCGTTAACGAAGGCGTTCACCGAGGCGACGATGATGTCGGGAGAGGTGCCGGTGGCGACCACCCGGTTCCCCTCGGCGTCCTTCATGACGATGGCGGTCTCGACCGAGGCATCCGTCCCGGGCGAGCTGATTTCCACATTGTAGTCGATCAACTCGAAGAACAGCCTGCCACGCGTCAACGCCGCTTGCTTCAGGGCATTGATGACGGCATCCACCGGGCCGACGCCCGAACCGGACGCCTCCACTTTCTCGCCATCGAAAATGACCCAGACAGCCGCCTCCGCCTGGCCATGGAGCGACGTCGAGACCTTGAAGTCCTCCACCGCCAAGACGGGCTTGTGGTCTGAGAGTCCCTTCAGTACATTCTCAACGATATACTGCAGGTCAGCCTTGGTGATGGGCTTCCCCTTCTTCACGAACTCCTCGATCAGTGACCGGACCTTCGTCCCATACTCGGCGGTCAGTTTCACCCCCAGTTCCTGCCGCACGCAGGTTGTGACCTCGGCCACTGACGGCGCTTTCTCAAACAGGTTTTTATCGCCGTTCTTGGCCCCCGCCGCCCGGATCTCATAGAGCCGCAGCTTCAGGAACTTTTCGACCTCTTGCATCGAGGGATCGATCGTGGCAGGCGATGGGAGCACCCGCAGGGCCGCCCTGGGGTCTTTCAGGCCGTTGCCTGTGGCCAGGCAGACCACCGACTCGTCCGGCCTGACGCGCCCGCTGCTGAGCAACGGGATCAAGGCCCCGACGGGGAGCGCGCCCGACGGCTCGACAAAGATCGATTCCTGGCGCGCGATCTTCTGCTGCGCCTCCAGGATCTCCGAGTCGGTCAGCGAGAGGGCACATCCGCCCGATTCCCGGAGCACAGCCAGCGCTTTTAATCCGTCCAGGGGATCGCCAGCCATGAGCGCCGAGGCGACCGACTCCGGCTTCTTCACCGGCACGATCTCATCCGATCCCTGGTTGAACGCAACCACGATCGGCTGACAGCCGACCGGTTGGACGCCGATCATCCTGGGCAGAGACGAGATCAATCCCATTTCATGAAACTCTTTGAACCCCTTCCAGAGGGCGGCGATGTTGGTCCCGCAGCCCATGGGGACGATGACGACGGACGGGGCCTGCCACTCCAGTTGCTCTATGATTTCGAACGCCTGTGACTTCTGCCCTTCCACCCTGAAGGCATAATCGCCCGCGAGGTAGTACCCGTAGCGCTGGCTCATCTGCTCGGCGAGTGACGCCGCGTCGTTGTAGGTCCCCCGGACCTGGAGGACCCTGGCGCCATAGGAGAGGGCCTGGGCCATCTTTCCGATCGGGGTCCCCTCCGGCACCAACACATAGCAGGGCAACCCGGCGATCGAGGCGTAGGCGGCGACGGACCCGGCCATGTTCCCGGTGGAGGCGACGCAGATCGCCTTGGCCCCCTGCTCTTTCGCCTTGGTGATCTCCACCAGTGTCCCCCGATCCTTGAAGACGCCGGTGGGATTCAGCCCCTCATTCTTGATGTAGAGCTGTTTGATCCCCAACTCGTCCGCCAGCCGATGGCAGCGGTACAGCGGGGTGCCGCCTTCATCGAGGGACACCACGAGGTCCAGGTTGAGGATCGGATAGAAGTCAAGGTATTTGAGCGCCTTGATCGGTGAGGTCTTGAGCGAGTATCGGTTCAGGCGGGCCCTGATGTGGGCATAGTCATAGCGGACGGCAAGCGGCTTGCCGCAGCTCGGGCAACGGGTGCTGCTCTCGTGCTCTGTGCAGGTCTTCCCGCAGACGATACAGTAGAGTTCGTAAAACCTGGCGTCCCCACGCCGTCCCCTCGGTGACATCGACCCTCCTGACGCGTCAATCCGGCGGAACAAACCCATTGATTCTAACGGTCTTCCCGGAATGCGTCAAGCCTTTTCCAAAGGCGGTGCTGGTAGCATACGAAATGTCCGCCCCTCGCAGGACGTGATATATCCGCTTTCCCCGAGCCAGAGCGGCACTGATGGTTCTACGTCTAGGAGGAGGTCGCCGGGATGGAAGGAGCGGACTACCTCTGATGTGGCGTGGAGCAGGCGGTCAAGGTCTAGGCAGCGCCGTCGCGGGAAGCGGAACCATCGGCCCCTGGAATGGGCCGCCCCGGCGACACCCTCCCCCACACTCCTAGAGCAGCTCGAGAACAACCGAGAGCTTGCGGAAGGACAGGTTGGCGCTCGCAGCGCTATGTGTGACTTTGATCTGAAGCGCCAGGGGCGTCGCAAGATTCTCGCCTGAGGTCCCCACAGCTATCAGGGGGATTGGTCCCGACATCCCCGGATCCCCATGCACGCCTCTGAACCCGCCGTTTTGAAAATTGGAACCGAGGGTGTCCCCGAGGACGAACTCGAGTTCCCCAAGGGCGAACCCCGTGCTGAGATTGACTAGAGTTTGTGTCCCGATGGTTGTGGACCCGAAGATCAACTGAATCGTCAGATTTTTTCCGCTACCTGTGTTATTGCTATAATCATACAGCAAACGACCGCGCAGAAGCCTTCCACCGACTAAGGTATTGGCCGGTACGGTAACAACATAGACATTCGTAGGCGCTGCCGTGTTGGTAAGGGCAAATGTGCTGGAGCTCCGGTCAAAGACTGTGGCCAGGCCAATTGGTGGGGTTCGCGTCGCCGTCACTGAAAGGGCTTGGGGCTGTGGGGGATCCAGCGTCACAACAAAGTGAATAGAGTTGAAGATGCCGCCGGCCAACAGGGAACCCAGACCCGTGAGCTGGATGATGCCTGGAACGGACACCGATACAACCCATGGACCGTCACCCGCGACGGAGTAGGTCCCCGACAGCGGGACGGTGGTTGCGACCTGGTTCTGGCGCCCGATGGTGACCGAGCCGCTCACTGTGCCGCCCGTACAGGGTGCGTCAGGACTGAACACCAAGAAGCCGATAATCCCCTCAAAGCCCGCCGCCTCAGCCAATCCACTGAAGTTATAGGTGCCGTTGAGCAAGCACGTATTGACGACCACCATGACCACGCTTTCAGAAGACCTGACAGCTCCCGCCATGAGAACGATCATTCCGACGATCACGACTAGGGCTCGTCGCATCGCTGCTCCCTCCTCGCATAAGGGTTGGTTTTATCCAAACAGTGAAACCGCACTATGACTTCTCCGGGGAGATGCCTGAAGACTCTCCAAGTGCAACCCTTACGATTTTCAACAAGAAGGTATGCGTGACGCACGTACGAGGTGACCAACCTATTATGTCAGTTACTCCACCAGTCTGGGGATGTCAAGAATAATCATGATGTGTTCCTGAGAGGCTTTCTCATTCCACCTAAGGGACCCTCTATTCGTACCCGGCACCTTCCAACTCGTCTTCAGAGAGCCCAAAATGATGACCGATCTCGTGCATCAGGGTCGTGCGGATCTGCTCTCGCACTTGACGCTCGGTCCGACAGACCTCCTCGATTGACCGCTGATAGAGAGTGATCTTATCGGGCAGGACCATCCCGTATGAGGTCCCCCGCTCCGTGAGCGGCGTGCCGGTGTAGAGGCCGAAGAGCGTCTCCGGCGGCTCGATCCCGGCCATTGTCAGCTCCTCCCTTGTCGGACGGTCCTCCACGACAACCTCGACGTTCTCCAGCCGCTCAACCACCAGGGGCGGCAGCATGGTGATCGCCTGGGAGACCAACCGCCTGAATTCCTGCCGACTCAGGACCATTCCTCGTTCGATCCTTCGACAGGCTCAGGACAGGCACCGCTCACGACAGGCGCTCCCGCCGATCCCACGACCCTCGGCGACGGATGAACGGGATCACCATCACGAGTCCCGCGACGAACCCG
>JBGPUH010000251.1:0-4108 GCA_041491025.1 Methylomirabilis sp. (SeqCode) | reverse complement strand
GGATTTCCTGAAGACGTACTGGCCTCCCTCGAAGAATTCACTTGCTGCCGGGTCGAGCGCAAGCGCGATCTGGGTGCCCGGCCGATAACCGGCCTTTCCGATCGCTTCCAGGATCAGTTCGATCGCTTCGACATTCGAGCGCAGGCGCGGCGCAAAGCCGCCCTCATCGCCCACCGCTGTGCTATACCCGTGCGCAGCCAAGACCCGCTTCAGGTTGTGGAACGTCTCGGCCGCGATCCGGAGCGCCTCGCCAAAGGTTGGGGCTCCGACAGGGACGATCATGAACTCCTGGACATCGACGTTATTGTCGGCGTGGGCACCCCCGTTGATGATATTCATTTGGGGGACCGGCAGGATCGTGGCCGAGGGACCGCCCAGATACCGGTACAGCGGGACGCCGCGCGCGGCCGCACTGGCCTTTGCGACGGCAAGCGAGACGCCCAAGATCGCGTTGGCACCCAGCCTGGCCTTGTTCTCGGTCCCGTCCAGAGCGATGAGGGCCTGATCGATCGCCGCCTGCTCTTGCGCCTCTTTGCCGATGAGGGCAGGAGCGATGATGTCGAGGATGTTGCCGATCGCCTTCGTCACCCCTTTCCCCCCGTAGCGGGCCGGATCGCCATCCCTCAGTTCCAGCGCCTCGTGCTGGCCGGTTGACGCCCCGGAGGGGACGGCGGCCCGCCCGAGGTGCCCGCTCTCCAGGACGGCATCGACTTCGACGGTCGGGTAGCCCCGGGAGTCCAGGATCTCTCTGGCAGCCAACCTCACGATGCGCGTCATGGGTACAGCCCCCTCAGCTTCTTGGCTTCCGCCACGCGGCTCACCGCCACCATGAGAGCGGCCGTTCGGAGGTCGACCTGTTCCTTCCGGGAGAGGGCGAGAACCCGCTGGAATGCGGCCGTCATGATCTCGGACAGACGGTCGTTGATCTCATGCTCGTGCCAGAAATACTGTTGAAGATCCTGCACCCATTCAAAGTAGGAGACAGTCACGCCACCCGCATTGGCAAGAATGTCGGGGAGGACCACGATCTTCTTCCCCGCCAGGATCTCATCGGCCTCTGGCGTGGTCGGCCCGTTGGCCCCCTCGGCAACGATCCGGGCCCGAATCCGATCGGCGTTCTTCTCGGTGATTTGTCCTTCGGTTGCGGCCGGGACCAGGAAATCGCACTCGAGCTCCAACAGCTCGTCATTGGTGATCCGGTCGCCGTCACGGTGCTCGGAGACCGGCCCCTTCTCCGCGCATTCGGCCAAGAGTGTGGGAATATCGAGCCCTTTAGGGTTGTAGATCCCCCCGCGGTGGTCGCTCACGGCGACCACGCAGCAATCTTCTTCATGGAGCAGCCTGGCTGCGACCGAGCCGACATTCCCGAAGCCTTGAACCACAACCCTCGCCCCCTTGAACGCCATTCCATGCTCCTTCGCCGCCGCCTTTAAGATATAGTAGACACCCCGGCCGGTCGCCTCGCGCCGACCCAGCGAGCCCCCCAGCAGAAGCGGCTTGCCGGTCACGACGCCGGGCGAGGTAATCCCCTGCTGCATGCTATACGTGTCCATTATCCAGGCCATGACCTGCTCGTCAGTGTACATGTCGGGGGCCGGGATATCCCGGTCTGGGCCGATGAAGAGGATGATCTCGGAGGTGTAGCGGCGCGTCATGCGCTCAAGTTCAACCAGCGACATCCGGGTCGCATCACAGTCAACGCCGCCCTTTGCGCCGCCGTATGGGAGACCCATCAGTGAGCACTTCCAGGTCATCAGCATCGCGAGGGCCGTAATCTCCTCCAGGTTCACCTCCGGATGGTAGCGGATGCCACCCTTCGTCGGGCCCATGGTGAGGTCGTGCTGTACCCGGAAGCCGGTGAACACCTCGAGCCGGCCATCGTCCATCAGGGTCGGAACCGAAACAATGAGGGACCGCTGAGGCTGACGCAGCCGCTTGTGAATACCCGGATCGAGCTTGAGCCGCTTCGCCACCGCATCCAGTTGCGCCAGCGCTACATCCAGCATGCCGTGATGAGCTCCTGTCATCATTCCTGTTGTTTCTCCCCTATCCCCAAGACACGTTGGCTACACGGGTTTGACCGCCCGCCGTCCGGCAAGCGATTCGACAGGCTCGCATTTGCAAACCGAGACCGGCCTCGAAAAGAATAGCGGCAACACCGGCGCTCCGTCCATCTCAGCCACGACGGCCCGAAAAAAACCGCGGTTATTTTATCACGTCAGACACTCCATAACCATAAGAAACGAGCGGAGAACGGCCATCGGACGCTTGACATTATGCAGAGCCTCCACCATAGTAACCGCCGTAGAGGCGATCTTCTCAGAAATGACCGTTTTCCTCTCTCGAAGCTCTTAAGTTGAGAGTAGTGACTTCCATCAAGAAGGAGGCAACCATGAAACGCACAGCGTTACTGCTCGGCTTAACCTTGGCATTGGGAATCGCGGTGGGGATGATCGGCACCCATGTCCTGCATGCACAGCAGCCGTCGATGAAGCGCACACCGATCTTCACAACGAACCTTGAAGGCCTCCCGGGGAAGGAAGGGACCATGTTCCTCGCGGAGTACGAACCCGAGGCGAGGAGTGGGAAACACTATCACCCGGGGCACGAGTTCATCTATGTCCTGGAGGGCTCTGGTGTCATGGAAGAGGTGGGGAAGCTGCCGGTTGACATGAAGCCAGGTGTGGCTTTCTATTTCCTGTCGTCCCCGGACAAGCCCTCCTACGTGCACGAGGCGAGGAACCTCAGCACTACTGAGCCAATGAAGCTCCTGGTCGTCTTGATCACAGACAAGGGCCAGCCCCTTGCCTATCCGCTGAAGTAGCAGGGGCCCACTCGTACGGAACATCATGGCCAATGGCTGAAGATATTTCTCGCCACGCGCTGGCTCACGCGCATCCCAAAGAGGTTCGGGCGCTGATCCGCGCGGGGAAGTGGCGGCTGCCCACGGCTGGCCTGTGCCAGGGGCGAGTCCAGGCTAACCTGGTGATCCTGCCACGAGACCTCGCGTACAGCTTCCTGCTCTTCGCCCAGCAGAATCCGAAACCCTGTCCGCTCCTCGAGGTCACGGGACCCGGCTCGACCGAACCCGTCCAGACCGCACCGAGCGCCGATCTGCGCCAAGACCTCCCGAGATATCGGATCTACCGCCACGGCCAGCTCGAGGACGAGGTCACCGATCTGATGGCGATGTGGCGGGGAGACTTGGTGAGCTTTCTGCTGGGATGCAGCTTTACCTTCGAGGCAGCGATGCTCCGGGCGGGAGTTCCCGTGCGGCACCTCGAGGAGGGGAAAAATATCCCGATGTATATCACCACGCGGCCCTGCCAGCCGGCCGGCATCTTTCAGGGACCACTCGTCGTCAGCATGCGACCAATCCCACGCCACCTCATCCCTCGGACAGTTCAGGCCACAGCCCGCTTTCCGGCCGCCCATGGCAGACCAGTCCAGGTAGGCAATCCCGCCTCGCTGGGAATCACGGACTTGGCCCAACCCGACTTCGGCGATCCGGTGACCATCAGACCTGGCGAGGTGCCGGTCTTCTGGGCCTGCGGTGTGACACCGCAGGCGGTGGCGATGCAGGCCAAACCTCCCCTTATGATCACGCATGCGCCAGGCCACATGTTTATCACCGATCTGGAAGACGAGGCATTGGCAGTATATTGACACGGACGACCCGGACGCACTCGGCATGAGCCGTTTTGTCATTGACCATCCCGAACGTCAGTGATATAGATGCCAGAGCCTTCGGACACATCTGCTGGATCTCTGTCACGTATCAAGGAAGGTATCCTTTTCCCCTTCTGCACACTTTTCATCAATGACGCTTCCTCAACTCGTTGTGGAGTCATGAAAGACAACCGTAGAGCATGAGTGCTGAAAGGAGGCTATCAGCCATGAAAAGGGACCATGAAGCAAGTGCACCAGGAGGACTCACGCGGCGCGAATTCACAAAGGCCGGCGTGGCGGGTCTGGCGAGCCTCGGGATCTCGTCCGTTGGGCTGGGCTCTCTCGCCGAGCTAGCCCACGCGCACCATCCTGAGAAATCGTACAACCCAGGTCTGGCCCCACCCCGCATCACCCCGGAGAAGGGCGCGTCGCTCCGCGT
>JBGPUH010000250.1:0-4112 GCA_041491025.1 Methylomirabilis sp. (SeqCode) | reverse complement strand
GGGGGCAGATGGGCGGGCATTGGACGCCCTGGCGGTGGAGACCCCCGGTTTGGCGGAGGAGCCTGTCGTGAGCTCCGTCGAACGACCAGTGCGCGCCTGCTGGGAACCCGACGAGGGCCTATCGTGTGCTACATCGGTCGGCTTTACCTCTGCGCTGGCCAGAACAAGCTGGTTGCCAGTCAGCGTTGAGTACACCTGGACATCGAGAGAAAATCCATTCGCAAGGGGCGTCAGACGACCCAATAGCAGCGCCTGAGCCCTGCCTTTGTCATAAAGCTGCTTCAGGATGCGAGGATCGGCCAGCTCTCCCGAGGTCAGGTTCTTGTCGGCCAGCAGCATCGATCTCAACTGCCGGTCCTCGATCAGCTCGAAGCGACCTGTGCGACTGAGGGCGGCGGCCAGATCCTTGGTCACCGGTCGTATATTGGCCCCCTTGGCCGCTTCCATATCGACATTCGGAAATGCCACGATCATGCGGGCCATCGAGACCCGAACCTGATCGCCCTGGCGGATTTCGGCCTTCTCCGCGGTCTTTGTGACGGCCGCCACAGCGTACCGCTCTCGAACCTGCAGGACCTGAAGCGACCCCAGTTCCTTGTCCAGCCTTCCGAACACCTCCCCAGTGATTGGATGTTTGAACTCTTCCCCTTCGCGGAAGACGTTCAGTTCCATTCCCTGGAACACGCCATCTGCCTTCCCACGATCGATTAAGACTTGTTCACCCTCGAAGCCGATGATCAGGCCCTCGAGCCGGGGAAAGGCGGCGACGAGCCGGTCGGCCACGACCCGAACGGCCGCAGCAACAGGGGTTTCCTTCTCCTTGGCCGGGGCCGGAGTGCGCCCCTTGGCTGGGGCTCGCTCTTGAGCGAGAGAAATCCCGCCCATCCCGGTGACGAGCAATAATGACAATACGAGGAAAAAGCGAAGGGCCGCGCGAAGAATTGCAGACAACGAGAGAAATCGCATATGGGCCACAGATGCCATCGAGTGATTACTCTTTTCTGAACTGCTCAACCAGCTCCACCAGCACGCCATTGCACCCCTTCGGATGAAGGAAGGCCACTCTCGTCCCTCCGGCCCCCGCCTTCGGAGCTTTGTCGATGAGGGGGAAGCCGGCCGCATCCAACCGGCTCAGCGCGGCGGGGAGGTCCTCGACCTCAAGGCAGATGTGGTGGATGCCCTCGCCCCGCTTTTCGATGAACTTGGCGGTCGGATTCTCCGATCCGATTCCCTCAACCAGCTCGATCTTCGTGTCCCCAAGCTTGAAAAACGACACCCTTACGCGCTCCGCGGGGAGGGTCTCGGTGTGCCCAGGGTCTGTCCCCAGCAGCACCTTGAATAGCTTGGCAGAGGCCTCAACATCTTTCACAGCAATCGCAATGTGATTGATTTTGCGAACCATGGAACCTCCTAGATGGTGACCGATTCTCGATGCTCGCCGAAGGCGCCCCGCAAAACGGCGCAGATCTCTCCGATGGTGGCGTACGCCCTGACCGCCTCGATCAAGAAGGGAACCAGGTTGTCTGTCCCCTGCGCGGCGTCCTTCAGGGCCTGGAGCGCCTTCCCGACTCGCTCGCGGTCCCGGCTTCTGCGGAGCTGCTCGAGCCGCGCTCGCTGCTCCACCTCGAGCTTGGGGTCAACCGCAAAGACGGGAATGCCGACCGTCTCGGCGCTGGCGAACTCGTTGAGTCCCACCACGATCCGGCGCCGATCCTCCGTGGCCTGCTGCTCCCGGTACGCGGTCTCCTGGATCTCTCGCTGGATGAATCCGGCCTCAACCGCCCGCAGCATACCGCCCATGGCGTCGATCTTCTCAAGGTAAAGGGAGGCTTCTCGCTCGATCTGATCCGTCAGGGCTTCAAGACAGTAGGAACCGCCCACCGGATCGACGGTGTCCGCCACCCCGCTCTCGTAGGCGATGATCTGTTGGGTCCTGAGCGCCAGCCGAACTGCCTCTTCGGTCGGGAGTCCGAGCGCTTCGTCACGCGAATTCGTGTGGATCGACTGCGCCCCGCCCAAGACCGCCGCCAGGGCCTGCAGCGTGACGCGGACCGCGTTGTTTTCAGGCTGCTGGGCTGTCAGGCTGACGCCGGAGGTCTGGGCATGGAAACGCAGCATCCAGGATCTGGGGTCGCTGGCTTTGAACCGATCCCGCATGATCTTTGCCCAGAGCCGCCGAGCCGCCCGGAACTTGGCCACCTCCTCCAGGAGGTGGTTGTGGGCGTTGAAGAAGAAGGAGAGCTGCGAAGCGAAATGGTCCACGTCCAGGCCGGCGGCAATCGCGGCCTCCACATACGCGATCCCGTCCGCCAACGTGAATGCCACCTCCTGGACCGCCGTCGATCCGGCCTCCCGGATATGATACCCGCTGATGCTGATGGCGTTCCAGCGCGGCAACTCCTCCGCGCAGTAGGCAAAGGTGTCGGTGATCAGACGCATGGAGGGTCCAGGTGGGAAGATGTACGTTCCACGGGCGATATACTCTTTGAGGATGTCGTTCTGGACGGTCCCCGAGATTTTCTCAGGCGCAACCCCGTGCTTCTCCGCGACGGCGACGTACATCGCCAGGAGAATGGACGCGGTGGCATTGATGGTCATGGAGGTGCTGACTTTGTCGAGAGGGATGCCTTGCAGGAGGGCCTCCATATCGGCCAGCGAGTCGATGGCCACGCCGACCTTCCCGACCTCACCAGCCGCCACCGGATCATCCGAGTCGTAGCCGATCTGAGTCGGAAGGTCAAAGGCCACCGACAACCCCGTCTGGCCTTGCTGGAGCAGAAAGTGAAATCGCCGATTTGTCTCCTCTGCCGTCCCGAAGCCGGCATACTGCCGCATGGTCCAGAAACGGCCGCGATACATGGTCGGCTGCACGCCCCGCGTGAAGGGATAACTCCCGGGAAACCCTGCCCGGTTCGGGTAGTCATGATCGGAAAAATCCACGGGCGTATAGAGGCGTTTGAGCTCGACGTCGGAACTCGTGCGAAAATCTTTCTTCCGCTCCGGCGCGCGCGCAAGAACGGGCTGAAGGACCTCCGCCTCCCAGGCATCGAGCTCGCTCTTTAGCCGGGCCAGTCGCTCTTCATCACCCATCGCTCGTGCTCCACGAGTTCATAGTTCAGAGTTCAGAGAAGAACAGGCTGTCCCGCTCCCGCTGCTCCTGTCTATGAACTATGAACACTGAACTCTGAACATTCTCTACTCGATCACTACAAGGACATCGCCACCGCCGACGCCAGCCCCTTCCTGCACCCTGATCTCTTTCACAACCCCTGGCCCTGACGCCTTCAACTCGTTTTCCATCTTCATCGCCTCGATAACGATAATCCCTTGACCGGCGCTCACCTGCTCTTCAGGTGAAACCAGGACCTTCACCACCTTTCCCGGCATTGGGGCCACAATGGTTTGGCGGCCCCCCGCCACCTGGCCAGGGACCCTGGCTCCCCTCCGTCGCCGACGTCCCTCTTCCTCGAACTGGATGTGGTGCGGCTCACCTTCGACCCAGACCACCAACACCCCTTCCCCTTCCTCCACCACATCGATCTCGTACGAGCGGCCCTGGATAATAACGGAGAACAGACTTCCCCCGATGGGGGCGAAATCGACCTCGTAGGTCGTTTCGTCGAGCTGGACTGTGGCTGGCAATCCCGTTTCAGTCACTGCCACCCGGTGCGTCCCGCCCTGAAAATCAGCGGTATAACTCATAAGAAAAGTCTCGTGTTTAGAGTTTTGGGTTTCGAGTTAACGATCTCAGGGTTCCGAGCTTCCAGATTTAAAGTTTCATCGAACGTGTTGCCAACTCGGAACTCGAAGCTCGAAACGTCACCATCGGCGTAATGCCTCGTGCCGCGAAGCCAACTTCCAGAGACTCTCGGCCGTTGCAGCCTGTCCGCCCGGTGCAGCCAAAGACGGCTTCTTCGTGTGGAGGTAGAGCGCGCCCGCGACCAACGCGATCTCAGCCAGCCCTCCGCTCTCCTCCTTGAATCCTTCGGCCAGCCATCTCTCCAGAAATTGTGTGTGGAACTCGCCTTTCTGAAACTGCGGATGGTCAAGGATTCGATGGTGGAACGGGATGCTGGTCTTCACTCCGATGATCGCATATTCACGCAGGGCTC
>JBGPUH010000249.1:0-4120 GCA_041491025.1 Methylomirabilis sp. (SeqCode) | reverse complement strand
GGATCGAAGAGGTACTGCGGCAAGAACCCGAGCACCTTTCGGCCGGCTGCGACGTGCGAGACGTAGAGGAGTCCCACCACTGTTGCGGCGGCGAGCAGCACGCGAGGTCCATGCCGGCGGACCAGGGCTGGGATCATGAGGGCCGGGTAGAGCTTGATTGCGGTCGCCGCCCCAAGCGGGACGCCGGCCCAGCCATCGCGCTGGCGCTCCCAGAAAAGGAGACACAGCAGCAGGAACGGCAGCATCAGCCCATCGAGATGTCCTGACCCGGCGAGCTCGAAGATCGCCAGCGGGTGCCAGGCATAGAGGATCGCGCGGCCAGTTGGGAGCTTCAGCATCCGGAGCAGCGCTATCAGCAGCAGGATGGTTAGGAGATCGAACGCTACGATGGTCCCTTTCAGAAACAGGAGACTGTCAGGCTTGGCCGCGTAGATGCCGCGGAAGAGCCACTGGGCGCCAGGTGGGTAGATGGTGCGCGCCCACGGCCGGTTGATGCGGGGGTAGATCGCGTCGTCCCTCAGGTGGGACAGCTTCGGCGCCTCGGGTGGATACAAATATGGGCTGAGCCCGGCCGCCTGAACCCTGCCGTCCCAGACATAGCGGTAAATATCGTCGGAAAGAACTGGCTGGGTCCAGAGCAAGAGGCCGCGGAACGCTATCGAAAACGCGAGCAGGACGTAGGTGCTTGAGAGGCCATCGGCGCGCTCACGGAAGGCGCACCAGCTCGCCGCCAGATAGAGCGCGAATAGAGGGAAGAAGTGAGCGAGGAATCCGGGAACGATCCCTTTCCGAAGGGTGAAGAGCGGGAGGGCCGGCGGAATTCCTTTTGTCGCCAGGGCAAAGGACAGATAGAGAAATGATGAGACCAGGCCCAAACCGGTAAGGATCAGAGGCGTACTGAAGGACCACCTTCGCTGTCGGCGATGCTCTTCGAGATGAGGGGCAGGCAAACGTGGTCCCGTGGGCATTGCGCACTAGTCCCGTTCCAACCTTTTCCGACACACGAGGCAATGATGCTCAGCCGTCTGATTCGGACGCCGCATAGCTTGGTCACTCGTTCGGACGAGTTGGAACGGGACTAGACCAAAAAGGCCAGCGCCCTTCCAACAAGACTCTGTGGTGTGGTCCCTTCGAACTGACGTGCGAAGAGCGCATCGATCCCGAGTCGCCGCCCAGCCCTGAAGCTGAGAAAAAGGACGCTGTAGCCGATCAGCATGAAGTACGCAGACGGCCACTCGTCCGGATGCCGGATAAGGCCCGTGGTGATGTTCAACGCCATGAAGAAGGCGGCCAAGGCCCCAAGGCGGGTGAATGCCCCCAAGAGCATCGACATGCCGATGAAGAGCTCGGTAGCCAGGGTCATGTAGCCGAAGAAGATGAAGTTGGGGATGACCACGTGTTCAACGAAATACTTATGGGGGGCTGCGGCCGAGTATTTAACCATTTCGTTCGTCCAGTACCATAGCCCATCGCCTGCTCGCATTCCGAAGTCCGGAAGCTTCTTCCACGATGCCTCCTTGAGCCACAGAAGACCGTAACCGATCCGCAGGAGGGCCAGCATGAACCCCGCCAGCTTCTCTTCCCATGCGTGCTTTCCTATATAAGGCGCCGGCATCTCAGCCTCCTTGTCCATGGAAAAAGAATCGCCGCGTATGGGGAGCGAGAGCGTTTCCGTTCTTCGCCAGATCGCGGCGTAGCCTGATGAGGTCATCGGGCGTGTCAACGTCGAACCAGGAGGGCAGCATCGAGACCCGCAGCCCCTTCGCCGAGGCTCGCCGAAGTGTTTCGTTCAGGACGGCCGGGCCGCTCCACGGGATACCATCGAACAGCGCCCGACATGGACGCCTGAGCCCGATGAGGTAGTAGCCACCGTCCTCCGCCGGTCCCAGGACCAGCTCTGTGGCCTCGTCGGTGAGCCGGGTCACTGCATCCACCAGATAGGCCGTGGGCAGGGTCGGCGTGTCGCTGTCGATGAGGATAGCTGCGGGATGGCCTCTCTCCAGGAGGATGGCCGAAAGACGGTGAAGCCGGTCTCCCAGGTCTGAACCGGCCTGCGGAATCATGGTAAAAGTTCGCGGGGCCAGCGGAAGCATTGTCTCCCTTGCCTCGGCGGGGGTATACGCAAGGTACGGATCGACCTCGGAGAGTTGGCCCACCTGGAGGAGCTTATCCTGCAAGAGGCACCGGTACAGTTCGGCCGCTTCTTCCTGGCTCAAAGGAGGGACGAGGCGGGTCTTGACCTTCCCAGCCTCTGGCGCTTTGGCCATCACCGCGATGGCAGGTCGTTGCATCAAGCCCATCGGCCCCTTGCCCCTCAACCGCCCCTTCTCCCCTCGATCAAACAATACGTCATGCTGCCGCTAGATACTCCACAAGCTGCCACACCCCCGACATGGGTCGGGAGGCGTGTCGCTCTCGAAGGTGGTCCGAAACGTATGATACCGCTCGCCGTTCCAGATCTCCGCCAGCGGTTCCTGAAATGCGTTTCCGAGGATCGCGCCCTTGTAATCCTTCGCGGTCCATGGGGAGATACAACAGGGCAGCACGTTACCGTTGGCGGTGACGTAACTGACCGTCCACGGCCGCTGGCATCCTGCCCATGCTCGTGACGCGGTGACAGGGCCAAGGCTCTGCAGGGGCGCGCTGGCCCCCGACGCATGGAAGGCGATCTCATACTTCTTGCACAGGCGTTCGGCCTCCTCAACCGCCTCCTTCACCGTGGCCTCAAGGCTCCCATAGAGTGATTGCTCCCGGACGGCGAGGCCGGTCTCGTAGAACACCAGCCGCTGCAGATAGACCTCCGCGACCCCGATCTTGTGGGCCAGACGGATGAGGTCCGGCAGCTCATGGATGTTCGCGCGGATTCCTGTGAACCAGAAGGACACCTTCGGGACCGAGCGCAGCAGATCGCGTTGCCGGGCGATCAGGCGGGAGACGTTGTCCACGACCCGGTGGAACTGGGGGACCCCCCGGATCTTGAGATAGGTCTCAGGCGTGGCCGCGTCGATCGAGACGCGGAACTCATCCGGAGCGGAGTGGAGCAGTTGCTCGATCTTTGCGTCTGTGAGACTGATTGCATCGCTGTTGAATGTGACCGCGACCTTTCGCCCTTTCAGGTAGTCGATCATCTCGAACAACTCTTTGTTGAGGAGCGGCTCGCCGATTCCGTGCAGGACCGCCCGCTTGAGCGTCGGGTGTTGCTCCACGATCCGAACCAGTCGCTCGAGGCTCAGATCCGCCGGCGGCTCCAATGTCGCGAAGGTCCGGATGCAGGTCTGGCACTTGGAGTCGCACCGGTTGGTCGTCTCCAGGTAGATGGTGGAGGGGAGCTCCTTCGCGATGGCCGGTCGAGGGCGCTGCCGGTCCTCCATCATACGATTTCTTCCTTCCCGTTTGCGGCGAAGATCGTGGTACAGGCGCTTCCGGACTTGAGCAGCGCCTTCTCGTCGGCCCGCCGAAAGGACAACCTCAACGGATCGTCTCGTATGATCGGACAGTAGGGGTCGGGTTGATCGAGCCCGCCGGCCAGAATCCGCCGGCCGGCGCACCCGCCGCCGCAGGTCGCCACGTACGCGCACCCGCCGCAGGCCTGGGGGACGACCTGGCATCGCTGAAACTCTTCGGTCTGGAAGACCGTCTCGCGAAGCCTCGGCAGCTCGCTCAGCGGCAGGCCCTGGTGCGGCCAGTAGACGCAGGGGATGATCCGCCGTTCGGGCGTGACCCGGATGGTGCGGCGCCCGCACGCGCACCCCTCAGTGCTGTTCAGCCCGGAGAGGGCGCTGACCAGCGGCTCGGTGCAGGCGACGAGCCCGCAGGTTGCAAACAGCTCGCGGAACCCGTCCCAGAACTGCTCGTAGCTCATGGTGAAGCTCGATGACTGCACCGGCTGGTAGACATTGATCCGGAAGTTGGCCCCTACCTCCGCTGCCAGCCTGGCCACATCGGGCAAGCGTTTGTAGTTGGTCCGCATCATGACCGCGATAATCGTGACCTCGACCCCGAGGCATTTCGCGCGGTGGAGGGAGTCCATGGCGAGATCCCATGCCCCATTGCCCCGAAACGCGTCCTGTTCCTGAGGGGTGGGGAAGTCGAACGAGAACTCGACCTCGCGCAGGCCCCT
>JBGPUH010000248.1:0-4174 GCA_041491025.1 Methylomirabilis sp. (SeqCode) | reverse complement strand
GAGCAGCGGCGTCGCTGAGTAATGGAAGAAAAAATGATTGTAGGCCGCGTTCACGTCTTCCAGATAGGTCCGAGTGAGTTCCCGTTCGTTGGGTCTCGCCCGCAACTGGATCCGCCGCATCAGGACATCGGTGCTGGCCTGGAGATAGAGGACGAGGTCCGGCTTTTGGACGCGCATCTCCAGAAGCGGGTGCAAACGCTCGTAGAGGGTCAGTTCGTTGTCGTCGAGGGTCAGATACGCGAAGATCTTATCCTTGGCAAAGAGATAGTCGCTCACCAGGAACTGTTTGAACAGGTCGAACTGAACCAGTTCCTGTTGTTGGCGGAACCGGTTCAAAAGGAAATAGAGCTGGGTCTGAAACGCGTGGCGACGCATGTCGGTGTAAAATTGGGACAGGAATGGGTTCTCCTCAGGCCCCTCCAACAATTTCCTGGCCTGTAACCGCTCGGCCAGCAACTCCGCGAAGCTCGTCTTGCCGACGCCGATCGGGCCCTCGACGACGATATACCGAGGATTAGACATGGCTACGTCACGGTCTCGGCCCTACCCCGTCGGCACGGGATGCTCTACCCGCGCCAGCAGTCGGACCGGTGATGGGTCCTCGAGACGCTCGAGCAGCGCGCGCATCGTGATACCCAGGACAGGGTGATACAGATCCGGGGCGAGCTCGCAGAGCGGCACGAGGACGAAGCGTCGCTGATGCAGGCGGGGATGGGGCAACACGAACTCCGGTCGCTCCAACACCTGCGAACCGACAAGCAACAGGTCAAGGTCGATGCTTCGATCTTCGCCCGGTGCCCTGGTCGGCGTGCGGCCCATCTCCCGCTCGATCCGCTGCAATTCTCGAAGCAACTTCTCCGGCGGCAACGCCGTTTCCACCGAGACCACCCCGTTCACAAACCAGCCACCCGAGGCCGGAGGGACCGGGGCCGCCTCGTAGAGTGATGAGACGAGCATGGCCTTCACCCCGAGAATGGCAGAAATGGCCCTCATGGCCTGCCGGCACTGGTTGATCCGATCGCCCAGGTTGGAGCCGATCCCGATATAGGCGCGCTCACTCATGATCGAAGGGAGAGGGTTTAGGGTATAGGGTCTCGTGAACGTCGTGCCTTATAGGAGTCCATGCACCATCTTACCTACTGGGGCTTGAGGTTCGAGGCGGCGATTCGCTGCACGGCTTCCCTGATTCTCGGAATGTCCACCGTGAGGGCCGCTCGAACGAACCCTTCGCCGTGTCGGCCGAAACCGGTTCCCGGGGTCATGACGATCCCGATCTCGGAGAGGAGTGCGGAAGCGAAGGAAGCGGAGGTGTGCCCCTTCGGGACGCCAATCCAGACATAGAAGGTGGCCTTGGGCCGATCCACGGCGAACCCCAGCGCGGACAACCCATCAACGAGGGCATCCCGCCGCTCCCTGTACGTGGCCCGCATCTCGTCAACGCAATCCTGGGGCCCCTTCAGTGCAGCGATGGCGGCTTCCTGCACGGCTTGGAAGACGCCGGAGTCCAGGTTCGTCTTGACCCGGCCAAGACCGGCGAGAACCTCGCGGCAGCCAACGGCAAAGCCGATTCGCCACCCAGTCATGTTGTAGGTTTTAGAGAGGGAATGATACTCGATCGCCACCTCCTTGGCGCCCTCCACCGCCAACAGGCTTTCCGGGAGATAGCCGTCAAATGCCATCTCAGAATACGCGGCGTCGTGGCAGAGAATCAGCCGGTGCTTTCGGGCGAATTCGACAGCCTCGGCAAAAAAGGTCCGGGGCGCCACAGCGGCCGTGGGGTTGTTGGGATAGTTCAGGAAAAGTATCCGTGCCTTCCTGAGCACTTCCGCAGGGATCGCGCGGAAGTCGGGAAGGAACCCGCCTTGCTGCGTGAGGGGCATGAAGTGAGGAACCCCTTCGGCAAAGATCGTCCCCGCCTGATACACGGGATACCCCGGATCGGGAATCAGAACGACATCACCTGGATCGACGAAGGCCAACGGGGTATGGCCGATCCCCTCTTTGGAACCGATCAGGCTCAGCACCTCGGTCTCGGGATCGAGGGTCACGCCAAACCGTTTGCCATACCACTCTGCTGCCGCCTGCCGAAAGCTCAGCATTCCCTCGTATGAAGGGTACTGATGGTTCCGCCTGTCGGCTGCGGCCTCCTGCATCCTTCTCACGATGTGCGGAGGGGTAGGCAGGTCCGGATCACCGATCCCCAAATTGATGATATCCATCCCTCGCCGGATCGCCTCCTGCTTCAGCCGGTCGATCTCGACGAAGAGATAGGGAGGGAGCTTTGAAAGCCTTTGTGCTACGACAAAGGACCGTCCCATCTAGCCCTCATCTCCTCAGAGGATCAGGAGCTGCCATCCCGCAAGCCTTCATCGGGAAACGATGTCCTTCACTCGCGGACGATCGTATTGCTGAGTCGGCCGATCCCTTCCACCTCGATCTCGATCGTGTCGCCGGGCTGCATCGGACCCACGCCAGAGGGGGTGCCGGCAGCAATGACGTCTCCAGGGTACAGCGTCATCACCGTGGAGATGAAATGAATGAGGTACGGAACATCGAAGATATAGTTATTGATGTTCGCCTCTTGTCGGATCACGCCGTTCAGGTACGCGCGGATCGTCGCATCGGACAAGTCCAGTTCGGTTTCTATCCAGGGGCCGAATGGGGCAAAAGTGTCGAACGATTTTCCCCGGGTCCATTGTCCATCCTTCCGCTGCAGGTCCCGTGCCGTCACGTCATTGAAGCACACATACCCCAGGACGTAGCGCAACGCCCTTTCAGCCGGAACGGCCCTCGCGGTCCGCTTGATGATCACCCCCAGCTCCGCCTCATAATCCAGCCGCCCGCACGGCTTCGGATAGATGATCTTGCCATGATGGGGGAGGACCGCCGTCGGCGGCTTCAAGAAGATGATCGGTTCGTCGGGCAACTCGTGCTTCATCTCGGCGATATGATCGCGGTTGTTTAACCCCACTGCCACGATCTTGGAGGGCGCGGTCGGCGCGAGGAATTTGATCCGCTTCACCGAATGCTTCTTGTTCGTCACAGTGAACTTGCCGAAGACATCGCCTCGGATCTCCCGGACGATGCCATCCTCCACCACTCCGTACCTCGGCTCCCCGCCGACCGCGAATCGTACAATCCTCATAGTTTCAAGTTCCGGGTTTCGAGTTTCGGGTTCCGCGTCTCACTTCCGTCACTCAGCCCTTCAATCCGAGCACGTCCTGCATATCGTAGAGACCCGGTGACCGTCCGATGACCCACCGAGCCGCACGCAGCGCGCCACGGGCAAAATTATCGCGGCTGTGGGCCCGGTGCGTGACCTCGATCCGTTCCCCCATGCCGCCAAACACGACCGTATGCTCTCCGACCACATCGCCGGCCCGTAGCGCATGGATCGCGATCTCTTCCTTCGCCCGCTCTCCAACCAATCCCTTCCGACCGTAGATTCCCGTCTTATCAAGATCGCGGCCGAGCGCCCCCGCAATGACCTGAGCCATCCTGAGGGCAGTCCCGCTGGGAGCGTCCTTCTTGAATCGGTGGTGGGTCTCGAAGATCTCGACATCATAGTCGCTCCCGAGAGTCGACGCGACCTCAGCCAGAACCTTGAACAGGACGTTGACCCCGATGCTCATGTTCGGGGAAAGGACACACGGGACCACTCCGCTCAACTCCTGTATCCTGCTCAGATCCGCCGCGGTGAACCCCGTTGTCCCGAGGACTATGGGCACCTTGGCTTGAGCGGCGACTGCGAGATGGGCCAGGGCTGCCTGAGGCGCGGTGAAGTCGAAGACGACCTGTCCCCCCTTGACCACCGAGTTCAGATCGTCGGCAACGCTGATGCCGATCTTGCCCACGCCAGCCAACTCCCCGGCATCCTTGCCGAGACTCGGATGGCCAGGTCGCTCCACTGCCCCGGCTATGGCAAAGTCTTCCGCTTCCTTCACCATGGCCACGATCCGGCCGCCCATCCGGCCGGCCGCACCGCAGACAATGGCGCCTATCATACGGACCCCGGGGGTGAAAACCGAGGGTTCAGGGTAGAGGGGTAGAGCCGGATGCACCATCTCAGCCGAGAAGGCCATACGCCCGCATCGCCCCCTTGAGCCTGTTGAGGTTGGCCTCGCTCATAGCGCAGAGCGGCAGGCGAAGCTCCCCGCTGATCCTCCCCAGGAGG
>JBGPUH010000247.1:0-4194 GCA_041491025.1 Methylomirabilis sp. (SeqCode) | reverse complement strand
GGCCATGACATGAGTGGCGGGCTGTCAGCCGTTGTTGATGCAGTCCGCAAGGCTGCCGGCGAGTTGGAAATCTACGCTGGTGCCGCAGAGGGGATGATCCGGGAGCGCGAGCAGCTTCGCGCTCGCTGTGCCGGGCTCGAGCGCGAGCACGAGCAACTCCGTCAGTCGCACGGGGCGCTCCTGCGCGAACACCAGGCCGCTCAAGTGGGCCTCGGGCAGCTCCAGGCCGAGCAGGCGGCACTCCATCAGGAGCACGAGGGGACCTTACGAGCCTTCCGGGAGCTGCGGGACCAGTATCAGGCGCTCACGCTGGAGCGGCAGAAGACCGCTGACGAACTCGAAGCGATCTTTCGACGGCTGCGCCCCTGACTTCGGCAGGAGCTGGCCTCGGGATGAGGCACTGGAACTGCGGCACGGCGAATGGGCTCTTGGGTGTCATGGACTCGGAAGCAATCTCGACGAGCTGCCCAACTGAACCCCGTGCGGACCTTGCGGTTCGAAGGAGGCAAGTGCCGTTCCACCTCATACACACGACAATGTTAGAGTTACATCTGGCGGGTGGCCGAGGCGGGGCGCCCCATCCGCCCGCAACGGAAGGGCCCCACTGGGGGATGGGTGGAGTGAGGACGAATGGGGCCGGGTTCCCGGAGCCCGAAGGGATCGGGAGGGGAGGACAGGACCCGTGCCTGTGCAACAAGAGTACAGACGTGTGTATTCGGTGCGCCAGAATGATGAGGCGAGGGGGCGGCGATAGTTCCTGGCAGGACATCTGCTGGTGATCAGCCGCGACAAGTTGGAACGGCACTGGTTGTCCCGTGCGTGAAACGAACATTGTGCAGCAGCCACGGTTCGAATCATTCGAGACCACTGCGGATGTGGGGATCATGGCGTGGGGCGACAGTCTGGAAGAGGTATTCGCCAATGCCGCCCGGGGCATGTTTGCTCTCATGATCGAGCCTGGCACAGCACGCCCCGCCGATGTCCTTCCTGTTGAGGCCGATGGGACCGATCTTCCTTCTCTCCTGGTGGCGTGGTTAAACGAGCTCGTGTACAGGTGCGAGGTGGAAGAGTGGGCGCCGGCCGATGCCCGGGTCCTGATGGTTGGGAATGGCCGTGTGCGGGGGGAATTGGCAGGAGAGCCGGTGGATCGGGGCCGTCATCGATTCAAGGGTCTCGTGAAGGCGGCCACGTATCACCTCCTTGAGTGTCGGAAAGAGGGGAATCAATGGCACGCGAGAGTCGTGTTTGACGTCTGAGCGCAATGGTGTCATACGATATTGGCCGATCATTTCAAAATTGACAAGCCGTACTGCCTCCCCTACAATCGCCTCGATCTATCGAGGGATTACGTGGCAGAGAGAGGAGCCATGCGCCAAGACAAGTGCCTCCGCGAAGAGACCGCCTCAGACTTGGTTGGGGAACTGGAAAAGTTAAGGGGTCTGGACCTCGATCCTGAAGAAATGGCACAGCATCTTCGGCCCTTTCTTGATCGTCGGAAGGAGGCGATCCCCTTACTGCTCCAGCAGTTCGAGAGCGAGGACGAAGCAGGACTTGCCGTTGCGGCCTCGGCCCTCAGGGCGATGGATGATCCGTCCCTCGTTCCGCACCTACTGAAGCTGCTCCGGAGCCCACACGTCAGTGACCTCGCCAAGGGATTGCTCTTGAATCTTCTTGAGCAGTATGGTTTCGACGTCCATGACCCGTCACTGATCGCTGCCTCGATCGACCTTCGAGAGTTGCTGAGAGGACCGGGCGTGATGCAGGGCACGGAATGAAGGCACTGATCTTGAGCGGAGGCAAGGGGACACGTCTGCGTCCGATCACCCATACGAACGCCAAACAACTGGTTCCCATCGCGAATAAGCCGATTCTGTTCTATGCCTTGGAGGCAATGGCGGAGGCGAAGATCCAGGAGGTCGGGGTCGTGGTGGGTGACACGAAGCGCGAGATCCAGGAAGCAGTGGGTGACGGCGCGCGGTGGGGCCTTCAGGTGTCGTACATCGAACAGGAGGCACCCCTCGGCCTGGCGCACGCGGTCAAGATCTCCGAGCCGTTCCTCGGAAACCAACCCTTTGTCATGTACCTGGGGGATAACCTGGTTAAAGACGGGATTCGATCGCTGGTAGAAGAATTCATGCGGCTCCGGCCCAACTCGCAGATCCTGCTGGCCAGTGTCCGAGACCCGCAACGGTTCGGCGTGGCGGAGCTCCGTGAGGGGCGAGTGGTGTCCCTGGAGGAGAAGCCGGCCCACCCCAAGAGCGACCTCGCGCTCGTAGGTGTCTACATGTTCGACAAGACGATCTTCGAGGCGGTCAACGCCATCAGGCCATCGGCGCGAGGCGAATTGGAGATCACTGATGCCATCCAATACCTGATCGACAAAGGATACAAGGTGCATCCCCATATCATCAGCGGATGGTGGAAGGATACCGGGAAGCTCGAAGACATGCTTGAAGCCAACAGGATCATGTTGGAGGCGATCACCTCTGGTAGGGTGGAGGGCGATGTGGACGCGGCCTCACACCTTATCGGCAAGGTGATCGTGGAGCAGGGGGCGAAAATCGTGGCCAGCACCGTTCGGGGACCGGTGATCATCGGCAAGTGCTCCCGCATTATCAACTCCTACATCGGACCCTTCACCTCCATTTACCATGACACACTGGTGCAGAATAGCGAGATCGAGCACAGCATCATCCTCGAACAATGCCGGATCACTGACATCGGGGGCAGGTTGGAGGATAGCCTGATCGGGAAGAATGTCGAGGTGTTCCGTTCTGACGGGAAACCGAAGGCCTACCGTCTGATGCTGGGGGACGGCAGCCAGGTCGGGCTCGTCTGAAAAAGTTTCGAGTTCCATGTTCCGGGTTTCGAGTGAAAAGATGGTTCTTGTGGGATCTTCTTGAGCAATTGAAACCCGAAACTCGAAACCCGAAATGTGGAACTGCGAGAGGGACATGAAGCTGATTGATGGAGTGAAGACCAGGGCGTTGCGCCGGATTCCGGACGAGCGCGGGTTCCTCACGGAGCTGATGCGAAGCGATTGGGAGGAGTTCGAGCGGTTCGGGCAGGCCTACATGACGGCTGCCTATCCGGGGGTGGTGAAAGGGTGGCATTATCACAAGAAGCAGACCGATCACTTTGTAGGGATCATCGGCATGTCCAAGGTCGTCCTGTACGACCCGCGCGAGGATTCGCCAACGAAGGGATTGATCAATGAGTTCTTCATCGGTGAGCAGAATCCGATGCTGGTCAAGATCCCGCCCCTGGTGGTTCACGGTTACAAAGCTGCGGGCGACCGGATGTCGGCAATTGTCAATTTCCCGACCGAGCTGTACAATTATCAAGACCCGGATGAGTTCCGCATTCCCTACAATAGTCCCGATATTCCCTATGACTGGGACTTGAGGATGGGATGAACCCAGTTTCGAGTTGCGAGTTGCGAGTTTCGAGTCCAGGCCTGGGTTCCACGGCGGAAGACGCTTGTCCGTCTTGGAACCCGAAACCCGAAACCCGACACGTGTTTGAACAATGCGCATCCTTGTGACCGGCGGAGCCGGATTTATCGGCTCCAACTTCATCCGCCATTTCCTGGCCAGCGAGCCGGAATGCACCGTCGTCAATCTTGACAAATTGACCTATGCCGGCAACCTTGAGAATCTCGCCGATGTCGAGAGGGACCCACGATACCATTTCGTGAAGGGAAGTATTTGCGACGCCGAATTGGTGGACGAGCTGCTTGCGACGACATTCGACGCTCTGGTGAACTTTGCCGCGGAGTCGCATGTGGATCGGAGTATCCAGGATGCGACGGCCTTCGTTGAGACCAATGTCCTCGGCACGCAGACCCTCTTAGACGCGTGCCGCAGACGAGGGATCCCGAGGATGGTGCAGGTGTCTACCGATGAGGTCTATGGCTCCATTGGGCCGGTCGGGCGCTTTACGGAAGAAAGTCCCCTCGCCCCGAACAGCCCCTATGCGGCCAGCAAGGCGGCAGCAGACCTTCTGGCCGGGGCGTACTTTCGCACGTATGGCATGCCGGTTCTCATCACCCGAAGCTCCAATAATTATGGCCCCTATCAGTTCCCGGAGAAGGTCATTCCACTCTTTATTACCAACGCGCTCGCCGATGAACCGCTTCCGCTCTATGGAGACGGCCTTCACGTCCGCGATTGGTTACACGTGCAGGACCACTGC
>JBGPUH010000246.1:0-4241 GCA_041491025.1 Methylomirabilis sp. (SeqCode) | reverse complement strand
TGACCCAGAAGGGCCTCCACCTCTCGCTTGAGCGACTCGCTCGGCGCGACGGTTATCCCCGGCGAAGCAGCGATGGTCACCTGGCCACCTTGGGCAACGTTCAGATGGAGCGTCAGAGATGCGGGTCCCGGAAATTTCGAGAGCAGGCTCTTCAGCTCCTCCAACCGTTCTATGGAAAGCTGCGATTCCTCTACCGTGATCTCCACCACCGAGGCCCCGTTCCGCCTCAGGGCCGAGAGGGGTCTGACCTCCGTCAAGAGCAGCTTGACCACCTCCTCCCCCACGTCCACCTGTCCCTTTACCAGGACGGCCGCGTCCTTCACCAGGTGGAGCAGGTTCGCCTTGTAGAGCTCAGGGAAGGCGATCGCCTCCACCGTCCCGGCCAGGTCTTCGAGCGTGACAAACGCCATCCGCTCTCCGTTCTTTGTGGCGATCTCCTTGACGGCGGCGACGATGGCGCACAGCTTCACCGTCTCTTTGTCCCGGCAGGAAGGGAGGCGGTCGGTGGTCACGGCGGCTTGCTTGGCGATGACCTCCCGATAATCGGCCAACGGGTGGCCGGTGACGTAGAAACCCAACGTTTCTTTCTCCGCGGCCAGGCGCTGGTTGGGCGACCACTCTGCCATAGCCGGAAGCGTCGGCTCCTGGCGACCTGCCCCGCCCTTTGACTCGAGCACATCCAGCAGTGAGCCCTGGCCCTGGATCCGCTCACGCTGCGTGCTGGCAGCCGCCTCCATCGCCTTGTCCACCACGGCCATGAGCTGGGCCCTGGCCGCGCCGAGCGAATCGAAGGCCCCACATTTGATCAGGCTCTCAACGACCCGTTTGTTCACCAGGCGCAGGTCCACTCGCTCGCACAAATCGAAGATGGAGCGGAACGGGCCTTTGTCGCGGCGGGTGGCGAGGATCGACTGGATCGCGGCCTCGCCGACATTCTTGATGGCGACCAGCCCGAAACGCATCTTCTCCCCCACCACCGCGAAGCCGCTTCCCGACTCGTTGACATCCGGCGGCAGGACGGTGATCCCCATCTGCCGGCACTCGTCGATGTACTTGACGATCTTGTCGGTATCAGCCATTTCCGAAGTCAGTTGGGCCGCCATGAACTCGACCGCGTAATGAGCCTTGAGGTAGGCGGTCTGATAGGCCAGGAGCGCATAGGAGGTCGCGTGAGGTTTGTTAAAGGCATACCCGGCAAAGGGGGCCATCTTGTCGAAGATCTTCTCCGCCTTCCGTGCCGTGACCCCCTTCGCCTTCGCCCCATCGATGAATTTCTTTCGCTGGCGGTCCATCATCTCGGGGTCCTTCTTTCCCATCGCCTTGCGAAGCACGTCGGCCTCACCCATCGAGAATCCGGCCAGTTCCGAGGCGATCCGCATGACCTGTTCCTGATAGACCATGACCCCGTAAGTCTCCTTGAGGACCGATTCCATCAGCGGGTGGTCGTAGCTGATCTTGACCTTGCCATTCTTCCGGTTGATGAAGTCATCGATCATGACCATCGGTCCTGGGCGGTAGAGCGCGATAAGGGCGATGATCTCCTCCAGCCGTTCTGGTCGGAGGCGCCGCAGCAGATCGCGCATCCCCGACGATTCCAGTTGGAACGTGCCGAAGCTGCGTGCCTCGCTTAACAGTTGGAAGGTCGCGGGGTCGTCGAGGGGAATTTCCTCGATCTTGAACCGCACGCCGCGACCGGACGCGATCAATTCCAGGGTGTTCGCAATCACCGTCAGGGTCCGCAGGCCCAGAAAATCGATTTTCAACAAGCCGATCTTCTCGATGGCCCCCATGGCGTACTGGGTCGTCGGCTTGCTTCCCGCCTTCGGGTCCTTATAGAGGGGAACGTGTTCGATGAGGGGGTCGCCCGAGATGACGACACCAGCAGCGTGGGTTGACGCGTGGCGAGTGAGCCCTTCCAGCGATCGTGCAACCCGCCACAGCTCCTCCACCTCTGGCCGGCTTCGAACCGCCTCGGCCAGCGGCGGGCTTTCGGCGATCGCTTCGTCCAACCTGATGTTCAGCCGGTTCGGGACGAGTTTGGCGATCTTGTCAACGTCGGAATAGGGCATCCCGAGGCCCCGCCCGACATCCCTGATGACCGCCTTGGCTCCCATCGTCCCGAAGGTGATGATTTGGGCCACGTTGTCGGCGCCATACTTCCTGGTCACATAGTCGATCACCTCATCCCGCCGGTCGTCGCTGAAGTCAATGTCCATGTCCGGCATGCTGATCCGTTCAGGGTTCAGGAACCGTTCGAAAATCAGTCCGTACCTGAGTGGATCGATGTTGGTGATGCCGAGGCAGTAGGCGACCAGGGAGGCGGCTGCTGACCCGCGGCCCGGACCTACAGAGATCCCATGGTCCTTGGCGAACTTGATGAAGTCCCAGACCACCAGGAAGTACCCGGCGAACCCCGTCTGTTGAATGACACCCAGCTCGTAGTTGAGGCGGCCCTCCACGTCGGCATTCGCGGCCGGATATCGGACCTTCAGTCCCTCCCTGGCCAGATGAGCCAGATACGTCTCGAGCGTGTACCCCTCCGGCACCTGGCACTTGGGCAAGCGAAGCTGGCCGAACTGAAGCTGGAGGTTGCACCGCTCAGCTACGGCGATGGTATTCTTGGCGGCCTCTGGTAGGTCGGCAAAGACCCGCTTCATCTCCTCCGCCGACTTGAAGTAGAACTGGTCGGTGGAGAAGCGCCATCGCTCCTTATCCTTGATCGTCTTTCCGGTCTGAATGCAGAGGAGGACCTCGTGAGCGCGTGCGTCCTCCTTGGCGGGATAGTGAAGGTCGTTCGTACCGACGATCGGCAGTTCCAAGGCCTTGGCGAGTCGGAGAATCCCGTCGTTGACCCGCTTCTGCTCTGCCATCCCGTGATCCTGGACCTCCAGGAAATAGTTCTCCCGGCCCAACACCTCGGTATACCAGCCGGCAATCTCCTTAGCCCGACCTTCGTCGCCATCCAGCAATGCCTTGGCCACCTCGCAGTTGAGACAGCCGGAAAGGGCGATCAGTCCCCGACTATGCTGGGCAAACAGCTCTCGGTCGATTCGAGGCTTGTAGTAGAATCCTTCCAGATAGCCGGCGGACACCAGCTTGATGAGGTTCTTGTAGCCCGCCACGTCTTTGGCCAGAAGCGTGATGTGGCTAGCGCCCTCATAGCTGCTGTCCTGATTCGACTTCTCGAACCGGCTCCCAGGAGCGATGTACATCTCGCAGCCGATGATCGGCTTCACACCCTCCTTCATCGCGAGGGTGTAGAAGTCGATCGCGCCGAAGAGGTTCCCGTGATCGGTGACGGCCAGGGCCGGCATCCGGTGTTCCTTGGCTTTGGCGACCAGCGTCTCCAATGCGCACGCCCCGTCCAACAGGCTATATTGGCTGTGGACGTGCAGGTGGACAAAATCGGAATGGTGCATGACACCTCCGAGAAAGCGAGGGGATAGGGTCTAGGGGTGTTTTCCCTTCTGGTCTCTACCCTATACCCTCTACCCTAAACCCTGTACTTCTAGGCAAGGACATCATGAATCTCAGCCTCGTTAATCCGGATAATATCAGATGGCGTGATCCGGAGCATCACGTTGTGACTGCCGCCACCAGCGTAGGCTTCTGCAAGCACGGCAGCCTTCGCATCGACGATCATGCGGATCTTTTGCTTGAGCCCGACCGGAGGCGTCCCTCCGGCTGGGTAGCCGGTTGCGTCCAGCACCACATCTGGCTTGGCCAACCGCCACCCATCGGTCCCGGTAATCTCCGCCAGCTTCTTCGTGTCCACCCTGCCGGTCCCTTGCGCGACCACGAGCACGAGGGCCCCACTCTTCGCCTGAAACAGGATCGTCTTGATGACGATATCGATTGGGACCCCGAGCCCCTCGGCCGCCATCGCTGCGGTCGTGGTCTCTCTGCCGACTGAAATCAGCTCGGCATCGATCCCCTCCGTGGCAAGGTACTCCTCCAGCCTCATTGAACCCTCAGCGGTTGGTCACTCCCATTCGATGGTGCTGGGGGGTTTCGAGGAGATGTCGTAGACGACACGGTTGACGCCCTTCACCTCGCTGACGATCCGGCTGCCGATCGCCTGGAGCAGGTCGTGGGGAAGGCGGGCCCAGTCGGCCGTCATTCCGTCGAGGCTGGTGACGGCACGGATGGCGATGACATGCTCATATGTCCGCTCGTCGCCCATGACCCCCACGGTCTTGATCGGCAGCAGGACGGCAAATGCCTGCCACACCGCACGGTCC
>JBGPUH010000245.1:0-4263 GCA_041491025.1 Methylomirabilis sp. (SeqCode) | reverse complement strand
GCCGCACGCGCTCGCCCTGCTTCAGCCAGACCGCTTCCAGAACTTCGTGCACCTCGAAGAAGAGCCCTTCATTAAAGAGACAAGCGGCCTCTTCTATTGCCCGCTCCACCTCACAAGTCGATTGGGTCTGGCGTCGAGACAGCCTCTCCAGCGCGCGACAATAGGCCTCGGCCCTTAAGGTGGCAGCGGGGAGCTCTCCTTGGAGCTCCTCGCTTGGGACCACACCCTGCGGCCTGACATCGTTACCCGAGGGGTACAATAGCTTCGAATTGAGCAGGTCCTCGATGGCTTCCTGGGCAGAGACCTGAAGCCCGATCTCGCGGAAGGCATTCTCAACAGCCCCAATGAGGGCTTCAGACCGCACCTCGGAGCGCCCCGGCACCACGACAAGACGCAAGAACGAGCGGAGCACGTACACAGCGGCGGCCCGCTCCGGCTTGCCTAGCGCCTCACCTAACAGCTCGCTGAGCCGATCGCGGAGCTCGAGGTCTCGGATCGGCGGCGGGGGATTCCGCATCAGAGATCCGGGTCGATGGCAGCACCGGCAACGAAGCCGCAATCTCCTTCAAGAGGCACATGCCGAATGGATCTTTCATGCCTTGGCGGCCTGCGTATGATATTCGAGCTCAGACCGCCCGTCATCGTGTATCCTTGCCATCGTCCTGGGAACCGTTAGGTCCAGTTGCGCGGCCTAACCTTTGAATTATAGCAAGGCAGCACGCTGCGGCGTAGTGTTTTATCTCTGCTCACCCTACCACAAGGAGCAGGGGGGCGTTCCCGGTGAAGCAGTCATGCTGGGCCACAGCATGGTATATAATCAGCTACCGTCTCACTGCTTCCTTTTAGCCAGCTCTTCTTCTCGCAGCGCACGCCGAAGCACCTTGCCCACAAGCGTCTTCGGCAGCTCCTTCCTGAACTCGACCAAAGTGGGAATCTTGTACTTCGCCATCTTCTTCTTGCAAAAGTCGATGATTTCCTCCTCCGTGGCCGACTGCCCCTCTTTCAGGACGATGTAGACCTTCACCGTCTCACCCCGATAGGGATCCGGCAGACCGACGGCCACCACCTCTTTCACCTTCGAATGCTCGTAGAGGGGTTCCTCGACTTCCCTGGGGTAGACGTTGAAGCCGCCGACGATGATCATCTCCTTTTTCCGGTCCACGATCGTGAAGTAGCCCTGCTCGTCCATGTACCCGATATCGCCGGTGTACAACCATCCGCCCTTCAGCACCATTGCGGTCTCGTCCGGCCGATTCCAGTACCCCGCCATCACCTGGGGGCCCCTGACCACCACCTCACCGATCTCTTTGGCGGGCAGCGTCCGCTCGCCCGTCTCCAGATCAACGATCCGCGCGTCGGTGTCGGGGAGTGGAACGCCGATCGTCCCGACCTTCCTGGCGCCGTAGAGCGGGTTCGCATGCGTGACCGGCGAGGCCTCAGTCAGGCCATACCCTTCCACCAGGCGGGCTCCGGTCAACGACTCGAACCTGGTTTGCACCTCTAGCGGCAGTGGCGCAGCCCCGCTCAGGCACGCCTTGATCGAGCGGAGATCGTACTTGCCCACCTTCGGGTAGTGATTGATGGCGACGTACATCGTCGGGACGCCCGGAAAGATGGTAGGACGATACTTGGCGATCGCCTCCAGGGCCTCCTTCACCCTGAAATGTGGCAGGAGAATCATCATGTCGCTCAGCGAAATGCAGAGGTTCATCACTACCGTCATGCCATAGACGTGAAAGAAGGGCACCGCGCCCAGGAAGATCTCCTTCTCCCCCTTTTCCTTCACGAGCCAGGCACCGGTCTGCAGCGCGTTGGCGACCAGACTCCTGTGCGTCAGGACTGCCCCCTTGGCGATACCCGTGGTCCCTCCGGTGTACTGGAGCAGGGCGTTGTCATCGGGCCGCACGTCTACGGCGGGCGACGTCGCCTTGGCGGACGCCAGCACGTCGAGGAACAGCTCCGTCCCCGCGTGTCGTTCGATCGCAACCCGATGACCTTCTTTCTTCTCCTTCAGGATGGTGAAGAGCAGCCGCAGTACCGGCGGGAAGTATTCCTTGATATTGGTGACGATGATCCGTTTCAGTCCGGTCCTCGGGGCCACCTCTTTGACGAGCGGGTAGAGCTTGGACAGCGCGACGATGGTCTCTGCGCCGGAGTCCTTCAGTTGGTGTTCGAGCTCCGTCGCAGAGTAGAGCGGACTGGTCGAGACGACGACGCCGCCAGCCCGGAGCGTGCCGTAGTAGGCGATCACCATCTGGGGGCAGTTGGGCAGGAACAGTGAGACCCGATCACCTTTCACCAGCCCGCGGTCCACGAGTGCCACAGCAAAACGGTTCGCGGCCTCGTCCAGCACGCGGTAGGTGAGCCGGGCGCCGAGGAAGATGATCGCCTCGCGATCCGGGTACTTCTTGGCGGATGCCGAGAGGAAGTGCTGAAGAGGGACCTCGGGGTACTCGAGCCGCTTTGGGACCCACTGGTCGTAGTAGGCGAACCAGGGTCGCTCTAGACCTGGGTTCGTGGCGGCGTGTGTGCCCGTCATATTCCTTTCCGTTGACAGGTGTAGCCATCGCCGCTTGTCTTTCTGCCGGGGGCCCAAGCGGCCGGCACACCGATTCTTCTCACCACCACTTCAATCCGCAGATTCTTCGATCAGCGAACAGAAGATCATACGATAGCGCATTCACCCAAGGCAGCGGGAGGACAGCATATCGTAAACCCGCGCGGGCCAGCAACCAGAAAATCACGGAGCAAAGGTGCCACGGGCGCAGTCGCCCACAAGGCTATAGCAGAAGGTCCACCTGCAGGAGACAGCACGGCGAACTGGTCTCGTTGGGGGGCTCCGTTGCCCCGATTAGGCGAAAAACACCAGGAGCGCACCGACCATCACGGCCAGAATCGCCGCGATCAATAGAATAAAGGGCCAATACGTCCGCTCTGGGTCGATGAGGGCCGGGCCGAAGGTCATGGCGATCAACCGCGAGCAATCAGCTTCTGCCGATGGGGCGGCCTACGGAGGCCGGTTTTCCTAAGCTGTGCTGATCTGAACAGCGAATGACGGTCGAAGGACAGCGCGAACACGCACACCATTGGGACCCTACGGTGATCGCTCATGAATGACCAAGGAACGCCTGGAGACCACGCCGCACCATCATCACACCGATCGCAGCCAGGAGAAGGTTCACGACCTTGGCGATCACGTTGAGAGCCCCCCCGCCAACCGTGGCCATAATCCACTCGGAGCCCCAGAGGGCCAGCCACACAATTCCGAGATTGACCAGGAAGGCTGCCAGCGTGAGCCAGAAGCCGTGACTGTTCAGCAGGGCAATCGACGTGGTGAGGACGGCCGGTCCGACGATCAAGGGCATCGCCAGCGGAACCACGCCCAATGCGTGAGAGGGAAACCTCCTCGTGCGATCCTCAAACAGGAGATCGGTGAGGGACAGACAGAACAGCATGGCCCCTCCGGCGATCTGGAAGTCCGCCTCAGTGATCCCGAGGTAGAGAAAGATCGCGTTGCCGAGTAACATAAACCCAACCCCGATGAGGCCAGCGGCCAAGATCGCCTGCCGGAACGTCCGGTCCCGCTCCTGTTTGGACAGGTTCGCCGTCAAGGAGATGAAGATGGGAACGATCCCGAAGGCATCGATCGCCACAAGAAGTGGGATGAAGGTTAGGAGAAAGGGCCGGATGAGGTCCACGCGTAGCAGGCCTGGCTAACGGTGCAGGCTCAGGGCCGTGCGCAGAAGGTCGGGTCGGTCAGTGATGATTCCATCGACGCCAAGGTCGATGAAGTGCCGCATCCGAGCAGGCTCGTTCACGACCCAGACAACAAGCTGCAGCCCGGCGGCGCGGCAGGCCTCGACCTCCGTTCTCGTCACGAGGGAGGCTTCCAGGGCCATGGCATCTGCTTTGCCAGGGCCCGCAATGGCCGAAATCGAGACGGGCCGTCCGACCAGGAGGGCGGCGGTCCGAAGGTCCGGCTCGACCTCTTTCACCCGTCGCAGCGCGTAATGATCAAAGGAAGCAACGGCCGAATGCTCGATCGCGGAGTGGCTGCGCAAAATGGAAACCACCTTTTCTTCGATTCCAGGAAAGAAGGTCGAGCCCGCCTTGATCTCGAGCGCCAGCGGTACCTTTCCAGCAAAGCGATCGAGAACCTCGGCGAGCGTAGGGATTCGCTGACCGACAAAACCTTGCCCGAACCATAGTCCTGCGTCCAGCCGCTTGAGGTCGTTGAGACTTCGCTCGTGGACCGGCCCGCGG
>JBGPUH010000244.1:0-4288 GCA_041491025.1 Methylomirabilis sp. (SeqCode) | reverse complement strand
GCCGTGCGACACATCGCCGAGCTGTTTGGCGGCCGCGTCGCAGTCCTGCTCCCAGAACCGAGCGGCCACCTCAGCCTTCAGACGGGCCTTCCGGCCCCGTTCGAGATGACCAACTCGGAGCTTGGGGTGGCCCAGTGGGTGTACGAGCATGGGCAGATCGCCGGACTGGGTACGTCGACCCTCCCGGGGGCAAAGGCCCTCTATCTCCCCCTGGTGGCGTCGCAGGAGACGCTGGGCGTGCTGGGGCTCCAGCCGACAGACTCGCGCTCACTCGAGGCACCCGAGCAACTCCATCAGCTTGAGACCTTCGCCACCCAGACTGCGCTTGCACTCGAGCGCACCCAGCTCGCAGCGGCCGCTCAGCAGGCGCAAGTGCGTGCGGAAGCGGAGCGGCTGCGCAGCTCGCTCCTGAGCTCGGTGTCGCACGACCTCAGGACCCCCCTCGCCGCAATCACCGGGGCAACAAGCAGCCTATTGGAGGGTGATAAAGGGCTCGACGCTCAGACACAGAAAGACCTTCTCGAAACTGTTTCCGAGGAGGCCGAGCGCCTCGATCGCCTGGTCAATAACCTGCTCGAAATGACGCGGCTCGAGTCTGGAACCCTCCAGGTGCGCAAGGAGTGGCATCCGCTGGAGGAGGTCGTCGGCGCCGCGCTCGGTCGCCTTGTAAAGCCCTTGGGCGACCGCCCCATGACCACCCGGCTACCGGAGGATCTCCCTCTCGTCCCGATCAACGATGTCCTTCTGGAACAGGTGCTGATCAATCTTCTGGACAACGCCGTCAAGCACACTCCGGACGCCAGCCCCCTGGAACTCACAGCGTGGGCCGAGGAAGGGGCGGTCACCGTGGAGATCGCCGACCGCGGTCCGGGGCTGGCGCCTGGCGACGAGGAACGGGTGTTTGACAAGTTTTATCGTGGCCTCGGGCTTACCGCACGCGGCGCCGGTCTTGGACTCGCGATCTGTCGGGGCATCGTTGAGGCGCACGGCGGCCGCATCTGGGCCGAGAACCGACCGGGGGGCGGCGTGGCGTTCCGCTTTACCATCCCTCTCACCGGGACACCTCCAGATCTGGAAGGCGGCGATGCCTGATCCTTTAGACACGAAGGGGTCTGTCGCCGCGGAGCGCGAGGCGGATGCAACGGGTGGACCCGCCGTCGTACTCATCGAGGACGAGCTACCCATTCGACGCTTCCTCCGCGCCACCCTGATCAGTCAGGGGTATCGGCTCTTTGAGGCGACCACAGGCGAGGAAGGTCTGGCTGAAGCGGCAACGCGCCAACCCGATCTCATCATCCTCGACTTGGGTCTTCCCGACATCGACGGCCTCGAGGTCATCCGGCGGCTCCGCGAGTGGACCGCCGTCCCGATCATCGTCCTCTCGGCGCGAGGGCAAGAACGGGACAAGATCGCTGCGCTGGATGCCGGCGCGGACGACTATGTGAGCAAGCCCTTCGGGATCGGCGAACTCCTCGCGCGCATGCGGGTGGTCTTGCGCCACGCGGCGCGCACCCCGGGGGAGGCTGCCGATTCAACGTTCTCCGTGGGTGACCTTCACGTGGACGTCGCGCTCAGGCGAGTTGTCGTCGCAGGGAAACAGGTCCACCTCACGCCAATCGAGTACAGGCTGCTGACGACCCTCATTCGCCATGCGGGAAAGGTTGTGACTCAGCAACAGTTGCTGAAGGAGGTCTGGGGCCCACAGCAGACCGAGCAAGCACACTACCTCCGGGTCTACATCGCGCAGCTCAGACGGAAGCTCGAAGCCGATCCGGCTCGTCCGCGCTTTCTGCTCACCGAGCCCGGGGTCGGGTACCGCCTTGCATCGGAATAGCAGAAGTCTCGTAAGTTGGTGGGCGGGTCCAAGGGGCCGCTTAGAAGCTAGGGGGCAGAATTTCGGGGATCATTGGTCGTGAAGTCATCGACCAGAAACCGAGATGATGAGTGCCTGTTTGAACACATCGGGGAAACACCAGTGGAACTGACGGGGTTCGAACCCGTGACCTCGTGACTGCCAGCCTACAGACCCAACTGCCCTCCGATGATCACGCGCAAGATCTCCGACGTCCCCTGGAAGATCTCAAAGAGACGCGCATCCCGGTAGTATCGCTCCAGGGGGTACTCCTTGGTGTATCCATAGCCCCCATGGATCTGGATGGCCCCGTGGGTTACACGAGTTGCCATCTCGGAGGCATACAGCTTCGCCATCGCGGCCTCCTTGACGAACTTCTCCTTGCGGTCGGCAAGCCACGCTGCCTTATAGACAATGAGTCTGGCGAGCTCGATCTCGACTGCCATGTCGGCCAGCTTGAAACTGACCCCCTGGAATTTGCCGATCGGCTGACCGAACTGCTTTCGATCCTTGGCATACTGCAGCGCATGGTCAAAGGCCGCCTGCGCCAAGCCTACGCAGCCGGCTGCCAGCGCGACGCGCGTAGCGTTGAGCGCCTCCATCAGGTAGTAGAACCCTTTCCCTTCTTCTCCGAGAAGACTGTTCTCGTCAACGACGACACCTTCCAGTGCCACACTTCCAGTCTCCCCTCCGGCGATCCCCAACCTGGGAATATTCTGGCCTAAGACCACTCCCGGGGTGGCGCTATCGACGACGAAGAGGCTGATTCCCTTGTGTCGCTTCTCTCGGTCCGTGGACGCCACAAGGGTCATAAAGTTGCAGTAGGGACCGTTGGAGGTGAACATCTTGGCCCCTTTCACCTTCCAGCCCCCATCCACTTTCTGGGCGGTCGTCTCGATGTCACCGGCGCTCGAACCCACGTTGGGTTCGGTGAGTCCCGCGGCCCCGATCTTCTCCCCCCGCATGGCCGGCACGAAGAAGCGCTGTTTCTGTTCATCGCTGCCCAAGAGGAAGATGGGCGCGCTTGCCATGAGGCTGTGGAGCAGCACATTGACGCCGATGGCGGCAGAGACACGGCAGATCTCTTCGATGACAATGCAGAAGCTGGTGAAGTCGGCGTCGGCCCCGCCCCATTCGGAAGGGAAGTGAACCCCCAAATAGCCGAGGTCCCCCAGCTTCTTGAAGACTTCTACCGGAAACCGGTCGGCGGCCTCCATCCCCTTGACGTAGGGCTCCAGCTCCTTCTTGGCAAAATGACTCACGGCCTCCCTAAACATGAGCTGTTCCGGCGTGAAGCTAAAGTCCATCGCTGACCTCCCCTGTCCCCAATGCGCCCCCTCTCCGAATGGAGAGCTGCACGCCCTCTCCTGCTTGCTGGGGCTAAACGGCGTTCTCTCTCAGATGAGCTCCCGGAATGGGACCTCGACAATGTCATAGAACGACTCAAAGTTGATTGGGTCATGACCCGGCGTCCCCTGGCTGCGCAGGAGGCTATTGAGCGCGCGATGGGCGTACGAGAGAGTAGTATCCAGATCGAGCGTAGCGGCTTGAGGGTATGACCTTGGGTCCGCCAGAAGGTAGGCCCCCTGCGCCTTCTCAAGATATTTCTTTGCCTCAATTGAGGCCGCCTTGGCCACCTCCCGCTCCAAGGCATCGAGGTAGCGGCCAAGCTGATAGTGGGCACGCTGCAGATCGCGAACAGAAGCCGAGGAGCTTCGCCACGGCCCAAAGTAGAGACGATCGTGAGCCTCCTGAAGGTGTGCGTAGAGCAATCCCCGATAAGGGGGGCTTGGCGGCGCTGCGATCTCCTCTGCTCTGCGGTTACACAGCTCCAGGTTTTGCAGGTGAAGTTCGCGCATCTCCACCAGGAACGCCCTGGTCTGCGGATCCAACTCCATTGCCAGGAGCAGGTCGATCCGCTTGACCACCCACGCTTGGCCGCGTGCGAGGAGATTCAACCGTTCACCCTCGCTCTCCAGTGCCATCACCCTCTGCCCGAAGTCGCCGGACCCGCTAGACAGGATCCCGCCGTAACGCACAATGGCCCGCCGCAGCCCAGAGCACGCCCAGCCTTCATCCTCGCCGAACTTCCGGATGTCCTCCCGGGTGTAGCTCTTCAAGTCAGCCGTGGCCAGCCCAGTCGCGGCCTCAACCCCTGCCCGCTCGGCTTCGAGCAATTCGTTCAATCGACCCACAATCTCCTCTTGGGACATGACATCCCTCCTTACGGCCTTCTCGATCATCCCTGCAGTTTTTCGCCCATCATTCGTCCGCATCGCATGTGAAGTCGTAGTAGGGGGCGAAGTTCCGGGACACATGGTTTGTCTCGCCCCGGGACCGCAACAGCAGGTTGAGCACGCTATGCCCATACGACAGCGTGGCATTGATGGCCTGAAAAAGCTCTGACCCCCGGTTCGCGCGAGGGTCCGAGAGTGC
>JBGPUH010000243.1:0-4292 GCA_041491025.1 Methylomirabilis sp. (SeqCode) | reverse complement strand
AAGGGGTTGCCACGTTCCTGGGAGTGATGTGGGCGCTCTCTGCGAAGGTCGCCTTCTTGCTCATCGCCATCTGGCTATTCATCGCCGCCCTCTTTCGCTATTCGTCTCTCGCGGCCATTGTCGCCTCCGCGGCGGCGCCCCTGCTCATCTGGCTCGTTGACGGCCGGCCGCTCTACGTGATACTCACACTGATCCTGTGTGCTTTCATTCTCATCCGGCATCGGGAAAACTTGCTGCGCCTTCGGGCGGGGGAAGAGGATAAGATCGGGCAGAAGCTGAAGGGGGCCCGCGTGGAACTGCCCCGGCGTGATCGGTTCGCCTCGTAGGGAGGGGGACATGTCCCTCATTGTTCAGAAGTACGGCGGCACGTCGGTAGGTGACGTCGAGCGAATCAAGCGGGTGGCCCGGCGAGTGGTACAGGCGAAAGCCGAGGGGCATGACCTGGTCGTGGTGGTTTCCGCCATGGCGGGAGAGACCGACCGCCTGTTGGGCCTTGCTGCCGAGGTGTCCGATGCGCCGGATGAACGGGAGCTGGACGTCATCGTGGCCACGGGGGAACAGATCTCGATCGGCCTGCTTTCGCTGGCCATCCAGCAACAGGGGTGCAGAGCCCGGTCATTCACCGGCAGCCAGGTGAGGATCCAGACCGACGCCGCCCATACCAAGGCGAAGATTGTGAGTGTCGAGGCCGACCGGGTGCGACTTGCGCTCCGTGAAGGGGCCATCGCCATCGTTGCCGGGTTCCAAGGGGTGACGGCTGAGGACGAGGTGACCACTCTCGGTCGTGGCGGGTCGGACCTCACAGCGGTGGCGATAGCGGCGGCGCTGAAGGCCGACGTGTGTGAGATCTACACCGATGTGGACGGGGTCTACACCGCCGACCCGGATGTCGTCCCCGGGGCCAGGAAGCTTTCAAAGGTCTCCTACGAGGAGATGCTCGAGATGGCCAGCCTGGGGGCGAAGGTACTTCAGGCCCGGGCGGTGGAGTATGCCAAGAACTACGCCGTGCCGATTCACGTCCGTTCCAGCTTCAACACGACCCGGGGAACCCTGGTCGTCCAGGAGGATGCGGAGATGGAGAAAGTGGTGGTCTCGGGGATCGCCTACAATAAGCACGAGGCGAAGATCACTGTCCTCCGCGTGGCGGACCGGCCGGGGATCGCCGCCAAGCTCTTCGGCCGAGTCGCGGAGGCCAACATCGTGGTGGACATGATCGTTCAGAACATCAGCCAGGAGGGGACCACCGATATCTCCTTCACGGTGCCGAAGGCCGACTACCCCAAGGCGATGCAAATCGTTTCCGGGATGGCTGAGGAGATCGGCGCCCAGCAGGTGGTGGGGGACGACAAGATCGCGAAGGTCTCCATCGTGGGGGTTGGGATGCGCACCCACTCGGGGGTAGCCGCCAGGATGTTCGAGGCCCTGGGCCGCGAGAATATCAATATCATGATGATCAGCACCTCTGAGATCAAGGTCTCCTGTGTGATCGATTCCAAGTATGCAGAGCTGGCCGTTCGGGTCCTGCACGACGCCTTTGGCCTGGCCGACAACAGCATGGTCAAGGAGCCTGTGTGAGGGAGGTCTACACGAGGCGCGAAGCAATCGTCGCCAGCCTCCTTGGCCTGGCCATCGCTGCGATCGTGTGGGGTCCAGTCCTCCTTCGTCCTTTCGGCTATACCCCTGCCGTCGATCTTCGAACCCTCCGTCTCCCTGAGAACCCGTCTCTTGCGCCGGCCCGGCTGCCCACGCCGCCGGCGAGGATCGCGAAGGGGACGCCGATCAGCTCGGTGGACATCAATCAGGCGAATGTCACCGCGCTTCAGACGCTTCCCGGCATCGGCCCGACACTGGCCAATCGGATCGTCATGCACCGGAAGGCATACGGCCCGTTCCGAGAAGTTGACGCGCTCATGGAAGTCGATGGGATCGGCCCGAAGCGATTTGACAAGCTCAAGTCCTGGATCGAGGTGCACTGAGCGATGAGCTATCGCGTTCAACTGGAGATGTTCGAGGGTCCCCTCGACCTCCTTCTCTACCTGATCCAGGTCAATGAGATCGACATCTACGACATCCCGATCGCAAAGATCACGGAGGAATACCTGGGATGCCTGGCCAGGATGCAGGAGCTCGACCTGGAGGTTGCCGGAGAGTTCCTGGTGATCGCTGCCACGTTGATCCATATCAAGTCGAAGCTGCTCCTCCCGGCGGAGGAGAGTGAAGGAGCGGAGGCGCCCGAGGAGGACCCGCGGAAGGAACTCGTGGAGCGGCTCTTGGAATACAGGCGGTTCAAAGAGGCGTCGATGACGTTAGAGCACTTGGAGTCACATCAACAGCTCCATTTCAACAGGCCAGGCGATTCGGGGTCCCCCGTCGCCGATGGTCCGCTGGAGGTCAGCCTCCCTGAACTGCTTCGCGCATTCTCGGCTGTCATGGAGCGGGCGACGAAGGCGGCGGTCCTCGAGATCACCCCTGAGACGATCAACGTGGGCGAGCGGATGGTGGCGGTGCTGGATCGGCTGGCGACGGAGAGCCCGCTTCCGTTCATCGCCCTTTTCGATGGGGCGCGGACACGCTCACTGTTGATCGCCACCTTCCTCGGACTCCTGGAACTCCTGCGTCGGGGCTTGGTCCGGGCCAGGCAATCGGACCCGAATGGCGAGATCACAGTCTATCGCACCATGGAAGCAGCGGAAGGTAACGATGGACGAGCTGCCTGATCCCAATCCGCTCGCGATCCTCGAGGCCTTGCTATTTGTCTCCGAAGCCCCGGTGACCCTGGAGCGGTTCGCAGAGGTGCTCGAAGGGTGCTCGAAGGGGGAGATCACCGAGCTCCTCGCGGACTGGCAGGAGAGATGCCGGCAGGAGGATCGCGGGGTTCTCCCCATAGAGATCGCTGGTGGGTACCGCCTTGTGACAAAGCCGGAGCTGGCGCCCTGGGTCCTGCGTTTCCGTGGGACCAAGGCAGCCAAGCTCTCAAAGGCCGCACTGGAGACGCTCGCAATCATCGCGTATAAGCAGCCGATGACCAAGCCGGAGATCGAAGCTATCCGCGGGGTGATGACTGATGGGGTCCTGAAAACGCTGGTGGAGCGGGACCTGATCCGGATTCTTGGACGAAAGCCCGAGGTGGGCCGGCCGATCCTCTACGGGACCAGTCGTGTCTTCCTGGAGTACTTCGGGTTCAAAGACCTCTCGGAGCTGCCCACCCTCAAGGAGATCGAGGCGCTGGCCCCGAACGTGGCCGAGAAGGAGGCATCTCAAGGTGAAGTCGAGGTCGATGAAACGAGCAACGCCACATGAATCGACCGATGTCAGTGAGGAACGGCTCCAACGGTATCTGGCGCGCGCGGGGCTGGGCTCCCGCAGGAGCTGCGAGGCGCTGATCGTAGAGGGGAGGGTTCGCGTCAATGGTCGGGTCGCGCTGAGGCTGGGGACAAAGGTCTCACCCGGACTCGATGAGGTGACGTGCGATGGCAAGCGGGTCGCTCCATCGGAGAATCTTGTCTACCTCCTTTTACACAAACCGGTGGGCATCCTCACTTCGCTGTCCGATCCTCGCGGGCGGCCCGTCATCTCTGACCTTCTCCCGAAGCGGGGGTTGCCCAGGCTCTTTCCGGTTGGACGTCTGGATTATCACACGGAAGGGCTCCTGCTTCTGACAAATGATGGGGCGCTCGCGCACGCCCTGATGCACCCCAGCTTCGAGGTCGAAAAGGAGTATCTTGCCAAGGTGCGGGGATGCCCCACGCCGGCCGACCTTACCAGATTAACGGCGGGGGTGATCTCGGAGGGAGATCGGCTGCGGGCCGTTGATGCCGCGATCGTGACTCCCGGGGTCGGGTCCGCGTGGCTAAAGCTTGTCGTACGGGAGGGGCGGTATCACGAGATCCGACGGATGTGCGACGTGATCGGACACCCGGTCCTTCAGTTGAAAAGGGTCCGCCTGGGCCCGATCGTCCTGGGCAAGCTGGCGAAAGGGGCCTGGCGCCGACTCTCCCCGCGGGAGCTTACCAACCTCCGTCGTGTGGCGCGGCCAAAAAGTCCTTGATTGAGCTGCAGTGGCTTCGATATAGTACGGCCACCCTGTGAGTCCAGGAGAGGCTGATGAAGATTCCGAGATTGCGGCGCAAGATCGATGAGATCGATTCACAGATCCTCTCGCTGCTGAGCGAACGCGCCGAATTGGTCGTCGAGGTAGGGAAGGAAAAGGCGAAGGCGAAGATGGATCTCCACGTCCCACAGCGCGAGGAGGAGATCTTCAGCCGTCTGATTCGGGAGCACAAGGGCCCCTT
>JBGPUH010000242.1:0-4295 GCA_041491025.1 Methylomirabilis sp. (SeqCode) | reverse complement strand
CCCCTCCTCGGGATAGACACCGGTGTAGATCCAGATCCCAGACGCCGTGGCCCCGTCATCGGTCAGGTGGATGAAGGCCTTGACTGGCTGGCCCTTCTTGTAGACGAGCTTCCCCTCCTTATCGAGGATATCCCTGGTGGCAAACCCGTTCATCTCTTTCAAAACCAGCTCGATGTTGGGCTCTTTGACGTCGCCGTAGCCCCAGGTCATGTCCAGGATCGGCCGGTCCTTCTTCGCCTTGGAGCCGGCGTACAGCTTCTTCAGCCGCAGGCCGAGGTCGTAGATAAACGAGGCGTCGGATCGGACGTCGCCCGGCGGATCGACCGCCTTGGCGTGCCACTGAACCAGCCGCATGGTATTGGTCAGGCTGCCATCCTTCTCGGCGGCCGGAGCGGCCGGGAGAAAGAAGACCTCCGTCTTGACGGTTTTGGGATCAGTGCCGGGCGCCTTCCACACCTCTGCCGTCTCGGTCAAGAAGATGTCCTTCACCACGAGCCACTCGAGCCGCTGCATGGCCGCCCTGGAGAGTTTGGCGTTGGGGCTGCCGACAGCCGGGTTCTGGCCCAGCGCCAGGAACCCCTTGATCTTCCCGCCGTGCATGTCCACGAAAATATGCTGATGCGAGTAGTTGTCGGCGGAAGCCCGCTTGGGGAGGTAGTCGTACGCCCAGTCGTTCTCCTTGGTCGCCGCGTCACCGTACCAGGCTTTCAGCAGGCTCACGAAGAACTTCGGCTTGTTGATCCAGAAGCTGGCCTTCGGAGTTTCCTTGTCAATGTAGTCTTTGAAGGTCGGATGGGCATCCCGGAGAGGCTGGGCCAAATACCCCGGCAGGTCCTGGTACAGGACCGCCAGGTCGGTCGCCCCCTGAACGTTGGCGTGGCCGCGCAGCGCCACCACGCCGCCGCCGGGCACCCCAATATTCCCGAGGAAGAGCTGCAGCATACAGAGGGCCCGGATGTTCTGCACCCCGTTGGTATGCTGGGTTAGATTCAAGGCGTAGGTGATGCTCCCTGACTTGTCCTTGGCCCCCGTGGAGCAGAACATCTCTGCCGCCTGGACGAAGGTCTTCTTGGGAGTGCCGCAGACCCGCTCGACCATCTCCGGCGTGTACCGCGCGTAGTGCCGCTTCAGGATCTGATAGACGCACTGCGGGTCCTGCAGGCTTTTGTCCCGCTTCGGAACTCCCTGCTGATCCACTTGATACTTCCAGGTGGCACGGTCGTACTTCCGATCCGTGGGATCGTAGCCGGCGAACAGCCCGTCCAGGTCAGCCGGGCCCTTGAAATTCGGGTCGATCAGGAACGAGGCGTTGGTGTACTCGACGACGTAGTCCCGCTGAATCTTATTGTGAGCCATGGCGTAACGGATCAGGCCCCCGAAGAAGATGATATTGGTGCCCGATCGGAGCGGGACGTGGAGGTCCGCCAGCGCGGACGTTCGAGTGTATCGTGGATCGACGTGGATGAACTTGGCTCCCCGCTGCTTGGCCTCCATCACCCATCGGAACCCGACCGGGTGATTCTCGGCCATGTTGGAGGTGGCCATGATCACATCGCTATTTTGCATGTCGATCAGGTTCGTGGTCATCGCCCCCCGGCCATATGTGGTTCCCAAAGCTGGGACCGTGGCCGAGTGTCAGACGCGCGCCTGATGTTCGTGATAGACGATCCCCAGTGACCGGTTCAGCTTGCTGATGAGGTAACACTCTTCGTTATCGACGCAGGCCGACCCCAGAGAGGCGAGCCCCTCGCAGCGATTGACGGTGATCCCTTTCTCGCTTTCGACGAAGCTCTGATCTCTGGTCTTCTTGTAGAGATGGGCGATCCGGTCCATCATCCAATCGAGGGGCTTCTCCTCCCACTTATCGCTCCCCGGTGCTCGGTACATGGCCTTTGTCGGCCGGGCTTCGTTGATGGAGAGCTGGTAGGTGGCCTGGCCTTTCGGGCACAGGGCACCCAAGGTGTGAGGGCAGTCGGGGTTTCCTTCGATCTGAGTGATCTTGTTATCCTGGACGTAGATGAGCTGTCCGCACCCAACCGCGCAGTACGGGCAGACGGATGGCACCACCTTCGCCTCCTTGATGCGGAGCGACTGGGCGTAGGCATGGATTGGCTTCATATCGAGGCCGAAGCCCGCTAGTCCTCCGAGGGCTGTGCCGGCGGCGGTGGCGCCAGATACCTTCAGGAAGTCACGCCTTGAGACTGCCATCTCTACCTCCTCTCCGACCATGAAGAACATGGCCGATAGCTAACTCCTGACATCAAAGATCCCCCCTCGCCTTGATGCTACCCTTGTGAAGCACAGGTCCCTGGACAGCGCCCTTGTAGAGACCTTTCGACAGGTGATGACGCGCAGAGATATGGCTGTCGGCTGTCAGAGTGTTTGGAGCTAGGAACACTGGGTGGATGGAAATGCAACCGATCAACATCGTGACCCCATTGAACGAGACCACGGTCCTACCAAATGGGTGGCAGAATAAGGCGGAGGATTACATCAATACGATGAACAGCAACCCGACTCTTTGATGTGGATCAAAACTATTGAACTTGAGTAGGGTTGTCAAGGAAAATTCACGCTAGCGAGGTGAGTGCATACTCACTCATTTCAGACAATTCGGGGTTCGCGAACCGGGTTTCACTAGTGCCTGCCAGGCGCGGTCCCCGGCCCCAGCCGATCCCACCGATCGCTTGGCGGGGTTCTCTCTGTCGTCTCTTCGGGCCGTAGGGCGGAGAGATCCATTACCTCGGTCTCCGCCTCTTCCTCTGCGGACAGGCCAAGCGGAGTCAGTTTCTCCAGATCCAGCACGACGCGGTCCTCTTCCTTTCCTTCTGAATTCTCTACTGCTTCCGGGATATCGCGCTTCGAGATCCGGCCAAGGAGCAGGCCCAGCAGGAAGGTAACGAGAGCTATGCCGATGAAGGCAGGCGCCGGAAGAGATATCATCGACGTCAGTAACAGGTCAACGAGGGCAGAGACGAGATCGATCACCTGCCCGATAATTACCGCTAGCGTCTGTCGCATCTCTCCCACCTTCTGATGCAAGACGTCTGATCACGCCAAATCCTTGTCTTATCCCAGTCATATCCTATCAAGGATTGCGAGGGGGATCAAGCGACCGGCTCGCGAGTGACGGGTTACCCAGAGCCTGGAACCGAGTGGGCAGGAGGCTGGGGCGGGAAGGGAAGGATGGATAAGGTGATGGCGGTAGGGCACTCTCGAGGCGTCGCAATTGGAATGACCGGGGCTCCCCCCTCCTGAAAGACGCCCCCTGATAGGAATGCAGCCGTGCGGCGCAAGGAACCTGTGTGCCGTTCGAGACAGGCTTCCGGTTGGTCGCCTACTTGCCCTTGATCACCAGTGCCGACTGCACCTCTCGGACACCAGGGACTTCTCTGGTCAATGCAATTGCCCGATCGATCTGAGCTTGAGAGTTAACGAAGCCTGACAGGACCACCCGTCCTCGGAAGGTCTCCACCGAAACGGCGAAACCGCTGACGATGGGATCCCCAAGAAGCTTCGTCTTGATTTTTGCCGTGATGGCGCTGTCGTCAACGTACTCCCCGGTGCTCTCTCTGGTGGCGGTGGGGGCGCACGCCTGGAGCAAGGGAATGGAGATCATGAGCGCGGCGACGAAGGCTACGCTGTGTCGGTTCATGAGAGGCATTCCATACCTCCTTTCCCAGATCGGGTTGTAGGACGGGTCATCCCCGCCGCCGGCCCGCCCCGCGACCGCGGCCAGGGGGGCGTTGGCTTCCAGGCCTAACATTGCGCCGACAAACCCCGCAGGGCGTCAGAAGGCGCTTCAAAGCGGGCTGACTGTACCAGAAAAGCCTGGAGAGCGCAAGCGGTTTGTGCTATGATCCGCCCCGCTTGTAGGAGGGATCATGCGTAGAGACGAGGTGTTCCGTCCGTTCTTGGGATTGACTATCGGCGATCCAGCGGGGATCGGCCCGGAAATCGTGGCCAAGGCCGTGACACAGGAGGAGGTGCGGGCGGCCTGCCGCCCGCTGGTCATCGGCGAAGCCAGCATTATGCGGCGAGCCACCCGTCTTTGTCGCCTTGACCTCTCTGTGCGATCGGTTGCTTCAACGGCGGAGGTAACTGCAGAGCCGGGTCTTCTGGAGGTGCTGGACCTGAAAAACATCGACACCGCGAGCTGTCCCCCCGGCGTCCTCGCGCCCCAGTGTGGAAGGGCTGCGGTGGAGTATCTCTACAAGGCGATCGACCTCGCGATGGCTCACGAGCTGGACGGGGTCGTCACCGCGCCCCTCAACAAGGAGGCCATGGTCCAGGCT
>JBGPUH010000241.1:0-4317 GCA_041491025.1 Methylomirabilis sp. (SeqCode) | reverse complement strand
CGCGCCGTCACCGGGCTGGGAATCGCCCGATCCTTTCAGATCCCCCAGCTCTACACCAGCCTGAGTGTCCGGGAGAACCTGTTGATCGCCCTGGCCACCAGGGCGGGGCACAGCCTGGACTTCTGGAGCCCCCTGAAGCGCGATGTCTGGATCGCCGAGGCGCTGAACATCCTCGAGCAATTCGGGCTGGGAGACTACGCTCGTCGCCCCGTGAGCGAGCTTCCGGAGGGCGGTCGCAAGCTGCTGGACATCGCCCTCTCTTTCGCCCTGAAGCCCAGGCTGTTGCTCATGGACGAGCCGACCAGCGGCGTCAGCATGAAGGACAAGTTCGGCGTCATGGACACCCTGGTGGAGGTGTTGCGCCGCACGGGCGTGACCACCGTGTTCGTGGAGCACGACATGGAGGTGGTACACCGGTACGCGCAGCGGGTGCTGGTCTTCAGCGGTGGCCGGATTGCCGCCGACGGCGACCCCGAGAGCCTCTTTGCGGATCCCCACGTCCGGCGCGCGGTCATCGGGTTGGAGTAGCCATGCTGCAACTGGAGGGCGTGCGGGTCAATATCAGGGAGTTCGTGATCCTCCGAGGGGTCAGCCTGGAGGTGCCGTCCGGACGGATCGTTGGGCTTGTGGGCCGAAATGGCGCCGGCAAGACCACCACGCTGAAAAGCATCATGGGGCTGGTGCCGGTGCGCTCCGGAGCCATCCGCCTCGATGGCGAGGACCTGGTTCGAACGCCCGCGTACACACGGGCCCGGCACGGCATCGGGTACGTGCCGGAGGACCGGCGTCTGATCGGCACCCTCACGGTGGAGGAGAATATCCTGCTCCCCGCGTGGGCCGCACGATTGAACGGCCATGGGGAAAGGCTGGACCTCGTCTACCGCCTGATGCCCGAGGTGAAGGAACTGGCCGAGCGTCGGGCCGCGCAGTTGAGCGGCGGGCAACAGAAGATGGTGGCGCTCGCGCGTTCCCTCATCAGCGGGACGAAGCTGCTGCTGCTGGACGAGCCGTTCGAGGGCCTGGCCCCCGCTCTGTCGCAGAAACTTGGGGGCGTCATCCGGACGCTTCAGGGTGAGGGACTGGCCGTGCTGATCGCGGAGTCGGACCTGAAACTGGTCAGCCCCCTGACCCACACGATCTACACCATCGAGCGGGGCGAGATCCTCCGCGAGCCCCCGCCCGGTCTGGAGGGAGAATTCTGAGATGCGAGCCGCCATCCTGTACGACATCGAAAGGCCGGCCCCGTACGCCGACTCTCGACCGCTCGCGGTCGAGGAGGTCTCACTCCAGGGGCCCGGCCCCGGTGAGGTGATGGTCGAGGTGGTGGGGGCTGGGCTGTGCCATTCCGATCTCTCGACGATTAACGGCTCCCGGCTCCGACCGATGCCGATGGTGCTCGGGCACGAGGCGGCCGGGATCGTGCGTGAGCTGGGACCACACGTGCGCGATCTACAGCCCGGCGACCATGTCATCTTTTCCTTCGTCCCCATGTGCGGACGGTGCCTCTACTGCTCCACGGCCCGTCCTGCCCTCTGCGAGAACGGCAACCGTGCCAACGCGGCGGGCACCCTGCTTAGCGGGAGCCGCCCCTTCAAGGACCGGCAAGGCCGCCTCCTCCACCACCATCTGGGCGTGTCGGCTTTCGCTCAATACACCGTCGCCGCCCAGGAGTCGCTGATCACAATCAGTCCGAGCATACCACTGGACAAGGCGGCGCTCTTTGGCTGCGCCGTGATCACCGGAGTGGGGGCCGTGATCAACACGGCTCGGGTCGAGCCGGGCACGGCGGTGGCCGTCTTCGGGCTGGGCGGTGTGGGGCTCAGCGCGGTGATGGGGGCACAGCTCTCGCGTGCGTATCCCATCGTGGCCGTGGACCTGCTGGACGCCAAGCTTGAACTCGCCAAGAAACTGGGGGCAACCCATGTCGTCAACGCGAAGGCGGGTGATCCGACGCAGGCCGTCAAGGATCTCACCAACGGTGGGGCCCACTACACGTTCGAGGCGGTGGGCAACGAGCGGGTGCTGCAGCAGGCCTACCAGTCCACGCGACGCGGCGGCACCACCGTCACCATCGGGCTCCCCCATCCCACCCGCATGTTCAGCGTGCCGGCGGTCGGGATCGTGGGAGAGGAGCGGACCATCAAAGGCTCGTACATGGGCTCTGCGGTTCCCCGTCGGGATATCCCGCGCCTCCTGGCCCTCTACCAGGCGGGGCTGCTGCCAGTGGACCTGCTCTTGACCCGTACCATCTCTCTGGATGAGATCAACGAGGCATTCGACGCTCTGGCAAGCGGGGAAGCAGTCCGCCAAGTGGTGCACTTCGGGCAGTAACACGAGCGTGGAAGACCGCTCCGCCCTATCTCAAGAGGTCGTGGGTCCCAACGCGGAGGAGAAGGTAGGCATCCCCTTCGATACTGAAAACGAAGCGATACTGGAGCGTCACGCGACCCTCCCAGCGGTGTTCGCGGCCCTTAATCTTCTTGATCTGCAGAGAAGGATGGTTCGGGTTCTCAAGAAGAAGCCCCAACGCCTTATCCACGCGATCCTGGAGGCGCTGGGGCAAGCGCTCATAGTCCTTCGTAAACTGCTCTGTTGGCCGGAGCCTCATCAGCGAGCACCGACCCGCTTCTTCAGGTCCAGCTTGAAGTCCTCAACCGTGGCGAACGGTCCCAAGACTCGCCCGGCGTGGACGTCGGCCTCGGCTGCGCGCTCCCCCTTCTGCCAGGCTTCGGTCCACCAATACATCTGGTCAGCATCAATGAGTCCGGCCTTGGCCGCCGCCTTTACCTCCGCATGAGTGAGGCCCTTCGAGTGAATGGGATCACGACGGATTCGCTCGATCTTGACCCTCGCGCGAACGAGCGTCCGTTGTTCAGTTGGGGTCAGGCGGGGTGCCGGGACCTTCGCTGCGAGCTGCAGGGGGGAGAGAAGAATGCGACCGGCCTGGGCAGCGACATCCAGGAAGTCACCCACGTTCAGTCGGAGAGCCTCGAACACTTCCTTGGGAATGGTCACTTGGTGTTTCGGTCCGATTCGCACTGCCGCCATACTCCCTCCCCTCTTCTTGATTCTCAAGCCCATGCTTACTTTCCTACTGTAAGGATAGCGCCTTGGGTGGCCCGTCGTCAAGGCCTCGGGTAGGGATCATCCGTTCCTTCTCCCCGTTGGGGAGAAGGTGAGGATGAGGGGCGATGTAAAGAAAAGGTGAACGGATGAAGGTAGCGGTAGTGGGGGCGGGGGCGGTGGGGGGCTACTTCGGCGGCCTGCTGGCCAAGGGTGATGCCGATGTCACCTTCATCGCGCGAGAAAAGCACCTGGAAGCGCTCAAGGCGAAGGGCCTCACCGTGAGGAGCGTGAAAGGGGACTTCTCTCTCCCCGTCAAGGCCACCGACGATCCAAAGGAAGTCGGCCCCGTCAACTTGGTCCTCTTCTGCGTCAAGTCGTACGATACCGAGGCGGTCATGCGCCAGGCGCTGCCCATGGTGGGGAAGGAGACCGTCGTCCTGTCGCTGCAGAACGGCATAGACAACGAAGAGAAGATCGCGTCCATCGTCGGGAAGGAGAAGATCTTGGCGGGGGTCGCGTACATCGGGTCGAGCGTGCCAGAGCCCGGAGTCATCCTCCACGAGGAGGAAGGAAAGGTTGCTTTCGGGGAGCTGCAGGGTGGCCTGACTGACCGGGTCCTCAAGATGAAAGAGTTTTTCGACCGATGTGGTCTGCCTGCCGAAGCTTCCGCGGATATACGAAAGGCGCTTTGGGCGAAGCTGACCTGGAACGCCCCCGTTAACGCCATTAACGCCCTGGTCGGTGGGACGGTCAAAGCCATCGTCGAGAACCCTCACACCTTGGAGCTGGCGAGGCTGGTGACGGTGGAGGTGGTCGCTGTGGCGAGTGCCTCCGGGATTCCCCTTGTGCTTGAGGAGGTCTGGGCGCGGAACCTCAAGTTTTCACAACGCTCCGACATTAAGACCTCGATGCTCCAGGACCTCGAGCTGGGCAGGCCTCTGGAGCACGAGGCCCTGAACGGCATCATCGTAAAGAAAGGGGCCGAACTTGGCATCCCGACCCCGTATAACTTTGCCCTGTATGCCCTCCTCTCCCAACTTCAGGCCAAGACCTGAAGCTCTACAATCCACTCATATTTCCTCTCCCCCACTGGGGGAGAGGATCAAGGTCAGGGGGACTTCCGGAGTAAAGCCAGAGGAGGAACACCGATGGCCAAGCCGAATCCGAGCCCAGTAGCCACGCTCCATCTGACGCGTACATTCACGGCCCCCCGTGAAAAAATCTTTCGGGCGTGGACCGACCCGGAAACGG
>JBGPUH010000240.1:0-4338 GCA_041491025.1 Methylomirabilis sp. (SeqCode) | reverse complement strand
TTGTGATGCATCTCTTTGCGCGGACAGTCTGGGACAAGTACCTGCTTCTCGTCCTCCCTCTAATCTTTCTTTCTTTGGTCAGAGGACACGCAAGATCCATGGGCTTCGCGAGCGCTTCGCGCAAACAGTGAGGGTTTCCCCATTTGAGTGCCCCGATGAAGCTCTCGATACTTATCCCGGTCTATAACGAGCGGCACACGATCGAGCTAGTTCTCAAAAAAGTCGAGGCGGTTCCTTACGAAAAGGAGATTATTGTGGTCGATGACGCCTCGACCGACGGGACGCGCGAGATCCTGCAGCGACTCGCGGAGGATCACTGCGGTCAGGTGCATCTCGTCCTCCACCCACAGAACCGCGGAAAGGGCGCGGCAATCCGCACCGCCATCAAGCACGTGACCGGTGACATCGTCATCATTCAGGACGCCGATCTGGAATACGACCCGAAGGATTACCCCGCCCTGCTTGGGCCGATTCTGGACGGCCACGCCGATGTCGTCTTTGGAAACCGGTTCCACGGAGGCCCCCATCGTGTCCTCTATTTCTGGCACTATGTCGGGAATCGGTTCCTCACGAACCTCTGCAACATGGTCACAAATCTCAACCTCAGCGATATGGAGGTCGGCTACAAGGCCTTCCGGGCCGAAGTGCTCCAGCGCCTCCGCATCAAATCGGATCGCTTCGGCATCGAGCCTGAGCTGACGGTGAAGGTGGCCAGGCTCGGGTGCCGGGTCTACGAGGTCCCGATCGCGTACCACGGCAGGACCTATGCCGAAGGGAAGAAGATAGGGTGGAAGGACGGCATAGCTGCTCTTTACTACATTATCCGCTACCGGTTGTTCGACTAATTTGAGCCCACAGGCGCGATTGGCCGGCAGCGCCAGATCTTTTCCAGGTACGTCCAACACGGGCAATAAGGGGGCACAGGAGATCATCAGCTCTCAGCGTTCTTCGAAGCATAACGATCCACATGGCAAGTCGCCTTCAAGCGACTCAACGTTCGGCAGTTTGAGGCAATGGCCCGCTCAAGACCTGATAGTATTCGTGGGGATCTTGATCTTGGTCGTTGTTCTCGCAGTTCGCCTCTACGCCCGCTATCTCCCGGAGTCGCGGGGACAATGGCTTGGATTGACACACGATCGGAATGCGCACCTACTGCAGGGCATGGTTTTTGCTGTGGATCTCCGATATCTGGACCTCATCGACTTCATCAGGGACCTCAACCGTGAGAGGGTGTTTCCGCCTCTCTTCGGCATCCTGGCTGCCCCCATCCTGGCGATTGGAGGCTTCGACTATCACCTAGCAGCCCTAGTCAGCCTCGCAGGCTGGATCGGCACGATTATCCTTGTGTTCCTCCTGACGAGACAGCTCGCTCCGACTAACAGGAACGGCGCCGCGCTTTTGGCCGCCCTATTCGCCCTTAGGAGCCCGGCGCACCAAGACTACGCCACCGATATCATGTTGGAGAGCCTCGGCGCTTTTCTCTCGCTGACGGCGTTATATCTGTACATCCGGGAGCACGATGAGAGAGGCCTGGCAAGCGATCTTCGGCCTCTGGGTTGCGCGCTGACGGCTTTGTTTCTTCTAAAGTACAACTATTGGTTCCTGACCAGTCTCATTCTTCTGTTATGGGAAGGAATCGTGCAATATCGGACAATTACCACGGGTCTCCGCCGAAGTTGGGTTCATGGTGACCTCCAGGCACTGCTATTACGTGAGGTTCGACATCCCTTGACCAAGTTACTGCTGGGCGTCATCGGAATTACGGGCATTCTCCTGGTTAGTGGCGGGTGGGAATTCTCCTGGGCAGACAAGCCGGTCCGGGTCACGGCCTCTCTGAACCTCGCATACGCGTGTTTTCTCATCCTGTCTACAAAGATGGCCTTGAACTGGTGGCGGAATGATTACGACATTCGATCCTTCGTGGGTAACCGTGGAAGGCAGCTTCTCTATTGCCATCTCCTCCCCGAGACAGCATGGCTGCTCTTGCCCCAAAAGCTCCAGTACTTCCTGCGCTATGTGAGCCCTGCAAACTCGTCTCTGGCGCAGAGAGCTGTGTACTGGAGTTGGGGGACTCTGTTGTTTTACCCTCGCGCTATCGTGACAGACTATCACGATCATGCGTGGTTGGCCCTGGCGGTTTTCGCACTTGCCGTCGTTGCCTTTCTCCGCGTCTTTCAGTTAGGACCGGGCGCCCGGCTAGTTCTGTTGTCTCTCGCCGTTTGGGCCGTCTTGGCCACGCTCCATCCAAACCATGACAGCCGCTTCCTTCACACCTCGGTCCCCCTACTTTGGATCGCCGGAGCCGTTGGGCTTTCTTCCATCCTCGAGCAACTCCTCCGCGGGCGTCCACTTCGTACCAGAGTCTCATCCGCGATCCTCGCGGCGCTCATCGCCGTATTGACCGTTAAACCCCTGACATTTGCATTCGCCGGGCGGGGCTCCGCTAGCGCGGCGTCTGAGGTCCCTACGGCCCTCGACCTCTCAGATTACTACCTTCCGAGGATCGGTTGTTATGCTGACGTCTCGATTTTCTCCACGGTGTCTTTCTACCTGTTCGCCTGGTGGACCTATCTCGAGCGGTACCCTAGTCAACGTCGGAACCTGACCGTCGGCCTGAACAGGTTCGGCGACTCCCCATTGCTGAACCAGATGCGATTCGATGAGTGGCTCAGGCACACCCCCGCCCAAGCCATTGTGCTAATCGACATCCCACCTGGGAATTTCTTTTACTGGAAAGGAGAAGATCGATATCAACAGTACCGCGACCTTGTGCAATCGCAGGCGCTGTTCCGTGAGGTAGAGCGGCGGATATTCCCGCAGTACGGCGCCACGGTAAGCATTCTGGTCCGCAGCGAGGATGGCAAGTCCTCATTGAGGTGCAAATACGATCAGGGATCGGGCAAGGGTTCGAGACACGCTGTTGCCCACAACTCCTCATCGCTGCCGTCGAAACGCATCAAGGCATGCAGAGACCTCGAGGTTATGCTGCCGTTCCACATCTCCAAGGCGGTGATCAAACCCTCTTAGGTCAGCGCGATGCATGATCTTTCGGAGATGAGCCGAGGTTGGTTTTGGCATGACAGCGCTGAGGACGATCCCCTTGCACCTCCATCGCTCTTTCGCTTTCTTATATTTCCTTCCCTTGCCGCATCAGCCCATCATTCTCGTCGTCATGGCTATGTGCGGACAGAGGGATCCGGCTTGAAGGCGCGTAGCTAAGAAATGACGGCCCCTCAAGCCGAAAATCAGACCTCGAACGAGGCAGTTGGCGTTGAAGCCGGACTGCACGGGCGGAGACAGCATGGTGAGACACCCTCGTAGGGGTGCGATAAAGGTCATCGGTCTGATGTCTGGGACATCGGCGGACGGGATCGACGCCGCTCTTCTAGAGATCGGTCCAGGAAAGACGCTCCCGAAGCTTCGCCTCCGGCACTTCGCCGTCTTTCCCTTCCCAGCCGGGCTTCGCCAGCGTATTCTCCGAGCCGCCGACGACTGTCGGGGCGGCGTCGGTGAGCTCTGCCACCTGAACGCGTACCTCGGGGAGCTGTTTGCGAAAGCGGCCGTCTCGGTGGCCCGGCGAGCGGGCGTGCCGATGAGGAGCGTGGCCCTGATCGGTTCGCACGGACAGACCCTCTCCCACCTCCCCGATCCTAAGCCCGTGGACGGTGTGTCGGTTCGCTCGACGCTGCAGATCGGCGAGCCCTCGGTCATCGCCGAGCGGACCGGCGTGACCACCGTGGCAGACTTCCGTCCCAGAGACGTGGCGGCCGGCGGCGAGGGCGCTCCACTTACCCCCTATCTGCATGCCCTCCTGTTTCGACACCCTCGACTGGACCGCATCGTCCTAAACCTCGGTGGAATCGCCAACCTCACCTTTCTGCCGAAAGGCCATGGCCTTGGTGGAGTGCGGGCCTTTGACACCGGTCCGGGCAACGTCCTGATCGACGGCCTCATGGCGCGCCTGACCGGCGGGGAGCTGGCTGCCGATCTCGACGGACGGATCGCCGCCTCCGGCCACATCGAGCCCCGTCTGCTCCGATGGCTCATGGCGCACGCGTACCTGCGCCGCCGGCCACCGAAAAGCACGGGCCGAGAAACCTTCGGTCCTGCCCTGATCGACGCGATGCTCCACCGCGGGGCGGCCCGCCGCATAGCCGAGGAGGACCTGGTCGCGACGGTCACGGCCTTCACGGCTCGGTCGGTCGCCCTCCACGTCCGGCGAGATCTGCCACGGGGCGCGGCCTCCGCGCAACTGATCATGTGCGGCGGCGGAGCCAACAATCCAACCCTGATCACACGGCTTCAGGAAGCGCTCCCTGAATCCCGGCTGCTCACGGC
>JBGPUH010000239.1:0-4377 GCA_041491025.1 Methylomirabilis sp. (SeqCode) | reverse complement strand
TGCCAGTAGCTCTTTCATCGGAGGAACGAACAATCAAGGGGGGGATCTCGGCCTAACGGGGACCGAGCGGTGAAACAATTTGCTTATGAACGCAAGTCCGCACGAGCCCGGCTGTTCTGAGCCAACCTTCTGGAGAGTTATCTACGATGCTGTTCCACCAGGTGAAGGAGGGAAAACGAACGAACCGCCCGACAAGACGGCTATCGGGACCAACGTAGCGGAATTCGCTGAGGGGTGAGCGGCTCAGGCCTTGCGCTGCTGCTCCTCCTCCTCCTGGCAGGCGATGCAGAATCGGGCGAATGGCAGTGCCTCGAGCCGTTTTTCGCCGATCGTCTCGCTGCATCGTTCGCATTGCCCGAACTTCTTCAGCCGCATCTTCTCCAAGGCTGCGTCCACCTGCTTCAACAACTGGCGCTCCGCGTCGCCGATGGAGAGCAGAAACTCCTTGGTGTAGGCCGTGGTAGCCTGATCAGCTATGTCCTGGATACCGTCAGTGCCGCTCTCCAGGTTATTGGCATGTTTCTCCCGAACCTCGCTGATTAACGCGCGTCGCTTTTGTAACAGCTTTTGCTTTAACCGCTCCAGCAGCGCTGCCTTCATCGGCATCGCCATCACCTCCAATCCTGGCGATCAGCCAGCCTTAGATGCCCTCGCTTTCGCGGAAGGGCTTCCGGCTGACTCGAAGATTCACCTGCCCCAGGCCCTACGTTTCGTCTACCAGCCTCACTCGCCCGGCGGAAAAGCTTCAATAAAAAAAGAAGCGGGGCGTTTTCGCCCTCCGCCTCTCGAATTCCCGCCTTGTCGCTGCGCTGTCATCTCAAAGGGCCTTGCGATCCCCGCCGGAGGAGCTCCTGTTTCGGAGCATCCGCCCACAGGCCCTCTAGATCGTAGTACAGCCATGTCTCTTCGTCGAAAATATGAATGATGACGTCACTGTAGTCAAGCAAAATCCAACGGGCTTCCAGGTCGCCCTCTCGGTGGAGCATTCGGACCCGTTCATCAAGAAGCCGCTCCTCGATGCGTTCGGCGATGGCGCGGACCTGCCGGATCGACGGCGCACTCACAATGAGGAAATGCTCGGTGAAGCTGCAGAGGCCCCGCAGGTCCAGATGGACCAAGGAGGTCGGCTTCACCTCGGAGGCTGCCGCCGCAGCAAGCCGTAACAGCGTCTCGGTGTCGATCGTGCCTCTCTCGCCCCGTGACAACGCGCGTCTCACCGCAACGTATCGGCCAGCTTACGTCCCGGCTGATACAGGCGGTTCTTGCCCATGTAGGCGGCGACCGTGTCGGTTACCAGATACCGGATGCTCCTTCCCTCCTTCACAAGTTGTCGGATCTCGCTGGAGGAGATATCCAGCGAGACCACTTCAACCAGTAGCACCAAGCCAGGTTCACAGCGCCTTCTCGCGATCTCGGATGTGATCTCGGAGATCTTCAAATACTTGAACCGGGGCGCCCCCAGGAGCTGCTGCAGCTCCGGGGTCATCGATCGCTCCACCTCGTCAAGCCGCCAACCGGGCCGGGCGGTCACGATGACCTGGGCAAGCGACAGCAACTCTTTCGCTTCCTTCCAGGTGGAAATACCATGGAACGCATCCACGCCCATGATGAAGTAGATGGTGCTCTCCTGCCCATAGAGTTTCCGAAACTCCCTGAGCGTCTCAACCGAGTACGAGCGTCCGGGTCGGCTTAGCTCAATTGGCGAGACACTGAAGTAGGGCGTGTAGACCGTCGCGAGCGAGACCATCTCGTACCGGTGCAGGGCCGACGCCTCGATCTCCTCCTCTTTGTGGGGCGGCCGGGCGGCCGGGACAAAGATGATCCTGTCCAGCTCGAAGGCCCAGTAAATCTCCTCGGCGGCCCGCAGGTGGCCGAGGTGGATCGGATCGAAGGTTCCGCCCATCACACCGATGCGCATCGTCGTCTCACGCCGAGTTCCGGGTTCCGGGTTACTCCAAACTTGGAACTTGGCACTTGGAACGTTTACTTGTGCGAATCGCGAATCTGGCCCTCGCCCAGCACGATGAACTTCTGACAGGTCAGTTCCGTGAGGCCGACCGGGCCTCGGGCGTGCAGCTTTTGGGTGCTGATCCCCATCTCGGCGCCCATCCCGAACTCGCCGCCATCGGTGAAACGGGTGGAGGCGTTGACGAAGACCGCTCCGGCGTCCACCTCCCGGAGGAACCGCATGGCCCGGCTGTGGTCCGACGTCACGATCGCCTCGGCCAGGCCGGAGCCGTGCTCTGCAATGTGGGCGAGCGCCTCTTCGAAAGAGCCGACCACCTTGACCGACAGGATCAAGTCCAGGTATTCGGTATCCCAGTCGTCCTCAGTCGCCGCCGCGATGCCCGGGGCGAGGGCTCGCGTCCGAGGGCAGCCTCTCACCTCGACTTTGGCCTCACGCAACCGCCGGACCATTCGCGGCAGGAAGTCCGGAGCGACCCGCTCGTGCACCAGCAAAGTCTCCATGGCGTTACAGACGCCTGGCCGCTCCACCTTGGCGTTGAAGGCAACCTCCTCCGCCATGGTGAGATCGGCACCCTCATCGACATAGGTGTGACAGAGCCCCTTGTCATGCGCCAGGACCGGGATAGCCGAGGCCCGCTGCACGGTCCGGATCAGCTCCTCGCCCCCTCGCGGGATGATCAGGTCCACGAGCCCGGTGAGCTGAAGCAGGTGCGAGACCGCCTCTCGGTCCACTGAATCGATGAAGGCGATACATCCTTTTGGCAGACCGGTCGTCGCGGCAGCTTCAGCCAGCAGATGGCCGATGACCCGATTGCTGCGGATCGCCTCTCTACCCCCCTTGAGGATCACCGCGTTGCCCGACTTCAGGCACAGGGCTGCGGCGTCGGCGGTGACACCCGGCCTCGCCTCGTAGATCACGCCGATGACCCCAAGCGGCACCCGCATCCGGCCGATGAGAAGGTCGTTCGGGCGGCGCCACATGCCGGTGATCTCCCCGACAGGATCGGGCAATCCCGCCACCTGGCGTACCCCGGCCACCATCTTCTCGACCCGCCCCTCATCAAGAGCCAACCGATCCAAAAAAGCGGGCGGATGACCCTCCGCCTTCGCGTCAGCCAGATCGAGCGCGTTGGCCGAGAGGATCGCCGCCCGATCGCTCCAGAGCGCGTCCGCCATCGCGACAAGCGCCCGGTTCTTTACCTCGGACGACACCACGGCCAGAGCCCGAGCTGCCGGCCGCGCGGCCGTCGCGAGCTCCCGGACCATGTTCGCAATCACGGCTTCACTCCTCGCTCAGGGTTCGAAGTTCCAGGTTCGGCTTCGCAGTTCCAAGTTCCGGGTTCCAGGTTCTTGACTTGGAACTTGGTACTCGGAACGTGGAACCGTATTCACTCCAGAATCACCAGGTTATCCCGGTGAACTACCTCGTCAAATGGCTTGGTGCCCAACGCCTCTTCGATCTGGGCGCTCTTGAGGCCCTTGATCCGATCCACCTGCTCGGCATCGTAATTGGCAACACCTCTGGCGAACTCTTCTCCATCGGTATTACACAGGCTGACGACCTCCCCGCCCTCGAACCCCCCAGCGGCCGACACGACCCCTGACGGCAAGAGACTTCTGCCACCACGGACCAATGCGTCTCTGGCGCCGTTGTCCACGGTAATCCTCCCCAGGGGCTGACTTGCAAACGCCAGCCAGCGCTTCCGGCTCCGCATTCTCGAGGACGACGCCTGGAACAGGGTGCCGACCGCCTCACCACGGAGGACCCGCGCGAGGATCCCTTCAACCAAACCGTTCGCGACGATGGTAGGGATTCCGGAGGCCGCGGCCCGGCGCGCCGCCTCCACCTTGGTTACCATCCCTCCCGTGCCAAGCCCGGTCCCTGAATCAGCAGCCCAGAAGGAGAGCTCCGCTGACCGGCGGGGCACCTGAGGGATGAGGCTGGCGCTCGGGTCCTTTCGCGGATCGGCCGTATACAGCCCATCCAAGTCGGTCAGGATCACCAACAGATCCGCCCCGACCAGCGTCGCCACCAGCACCGAGAGATTATCGTTATCACCGATCCTGATCTCCTCCACTGACACCGTGTCATTCTCGTTGATGATGGGCAGGACGCCCAAATGGAGGAGAGTGAACAGGGTATTGCGCGCGTTGAGGTAACGCGGCCGAGACCGGAAATCCTCCTGAGTCAGCAAGAGCTGTGCAACCCGCTGGCCATACGGATCGAACGCCTCTTCGTAGTGGCGCATGAGCAGGCTCTGGCCAACAGCTGCGGCGGCCTGCTTTAATGGGATGCTGCCCGGCCGCTCTCCAAGACCCAACCGCCCCATCCCTGCCAGAATCGCTCCCGAGGAGACCAGGACGATCTGCCGCCCTTCCTCCCTGAGCAAGGAAAGTTCGCGGCAGATC
>JBGPUH010000238.1:0-4383 GCA_041491025.1 Methylomirabilis sp. (SeqCode) | reverse complement strand
GCCGCAAGCAGGGAGACACGGGTTAGCGCGCAGTCCCTGCTATGAGATCCGATGTGTCAGGTGCTAATTGGCCGTGATGGTGGTTTGTGGATGCGCGGAGTTGTTCATTCCCGCGTCCGTCACAGGCTGGGGTTTGGCCACTCGTCCTGGCAATGACACTGGCGCAAGCTGGGTCGGTAAGCCGTGGATGGATACTACAACTCGGGGTAGGACCCTCTTGTTCATCGCTTGATCGAGCCGCATCGCACCTTGCTTCGGTAGATCCGGACTCTTGATGCTCATGTAGGTGATCTCGAGAGCGCTCAGAAGGATGAGCGCGCCGGCAATCAGAAGCGCCAGAAGGTTCTTTAACATCGCATTCCCCCCCTTTATGACCTGGGAAGTCTATGGCTCGGCGCCGTGAGGGTCACCGCATCGACTTTCTGAGGTCTTCCCAAAGAGCCCCTGTGGCGGTTCCCACGGCGCCGCCGACGATGGCCCCGGTCGTCGGACTGCCTGCGAGAGCGCCGATCGCTGCACCTCCCGCGGCCCCGATGGCCCCTCCGCTCAGCGCACGTTGCTGTCGCGTGGACATCCCGGCACATCCCGTGGTCAGGGCGAGCACGAGGAGCGCTATGCCGAACCGCCTGCTGAGAGCTTTCTTTATTTTCATTTCTGGCTCCTTTCTTGAGAAGTGATGGCAAGGTCCGCCATCGGAAGACCTTCTGGCGTGATAAGGAGGCAACCGCCATGCCACAACCCAGGCTCAAAACGACATGGTGCTGTAACATCTTGTGAATGAAGGGATTTGTTGGAGTGGGTTTGAGGGTTTTGGGCCTCGATCGCGCCCCTTGCAGGATCGGATTGAACGAACGCGGCCGGAACTTTTTTCCTGGAGAGAGCGGTCGGGAAGAACGGGGGGTCTGAATCTCCCATGAGAGCGCCCTTGAGGGGGTGGTTCAGGGCGCTTATTTAATGAGGTAATTGTTACACAGTTGGATAACTACCTTCAAAATCAGCTAGCGATGGGCTCGCGAGAGCTCGTCCGAGAGGACCTGAGCCTTCTGGGCCAGATTGATGGCTCTCGGGAAATCCTTACGAGAGAGCGCTGCCTTGGCCTGAGCGAGGAAGCTCTGAATCGTGTGGAAGGTCTCCTGTTGATCGGAGGTCAGCTTCCGCTCGTCGATAGACAGGAGAGTCCGCTCTGCGCCCTGGATCTTGGACGCGGCCTCATCTGTCAGTCGCTCCTCCTGATCAGAGCTGACCTGTGGGGAGAGGCGTGAAGGAGGTTCCCGTCGCTCTGGCTGGGCTGGCCTGGGTAGGGGCGCAGGTGGAGGAGGAGGTTTTGCGGGCGTGAAGACCTCTTTTATCTGAGCGCAGCCGGCCGCTAGAACAAGGCTCAGAATTGGGATGATCGCACGTGAACGCATGACCCTGTCTCTCTCCTCCCGGATTACGGCGCGGGAAAGGTGATGGTCATCTTGGTCCCTTGGCCCACCTTCGACTCGACCTCGATGGTGCCCCCGTGCATCTGGAAGATGCGGTAGACCAGCGAGAGTCCAATTCCGTTTCCATCCGGCTTGGTGGTGTAGTAGAGGCGGAAGATCTTGTCGAGATCCTCGGCCGGGATGCCCACCCCTTGATCGATCACATGAGCACGGATCGAGCCCTGGGGTGTCCGCTCAGTCGAGAGCGTCACCGTGCCTCCATCAGGCATCGCCTGGCAGGCATTAAGAACGAGGTTGAGGAAGGCCTGTCGAAGCAACTCATGATCGCCGTTGATGGGGGAGATCTCGTTCTCAAGCCGTAGCACAACGGTGATCGCTCGGTGTGTCCCCTGCGTCTCTGTTAATTGGGCGACCTCCTGGAGCAGCGTGTTCAGGTTCAGGGGCAGGAGTCGCAACGTTTGTGGGCGCACGAATCGGAGAAACCCTCCCACCACGCGGTCGAGGCGATGGATCTCGCCACCCAGGACTTCCAGGCTCCGTGCGACCTCGTCAGGGGGGTCGTTCAGCTTTTGCTTCAACAGCTCCAGGTGGATGATCATGGCGTTCAGCGGGTTCTTGACTTCGTGCGCAACGCCCGAGGTCAGCTTTCCAAGGTCTGCCAGCTTCTGAGAGTAGTCCACAAGCGATTGGATCTGCCGGAGCGGTTCTGTGTTTTTTAGGAGGATCATGCCCCCCACGATCCCGCCTTCGTCCAGGACCGGATAGGCGGAGGCCAGGACGTCGAGGGGTGCCTCCCGGTCGCCCGGCACCTGAAGGGCGAGGTTTCTCACCGGCTGCCGCCCTCGGAAGACTTCGCTGACCGCTTCCGCCAGGGGATGGGTGGCCCCCAGAACCTGTCGCAATGACTGACCGGCGGCGTCCACCATCGGTCGAGCCAGCAGAGCCTCGGCCGCCGGATTGGCGAAGATGATTGCCTGGTCTCTATTCAACAGGATGATGGCGTCCTCAAGCCGGTGGACGATTCCTTCCAGCTTGGTTTTCTCGCTTATGAGGGAGGATCGATCCTCCTGAATCTGCCGTCCCAAGAGGTTGAGCTTCGCAGCGATCTGCCCCAACTCATCGTCACGGTCTGATGCGAAGGCGGCATCGTAGTCGCCGCGCGCCATCCGATCGACTCCTTGGGCAATCTGACGCAACGGAACCAAGACCAGGTTCGAGAGGCCCAAGGCCACGACCCACGCGAGCGGGAAGGCCAGGACAGCCAGCAGCAGGCTTCGCTGGACGGCGGCGGAGAGCTCGCGCCAGAGCAGGCTTCCGGCGAGCCCGAGCCGGATCGCCCCGAACGGCTCGTCATTGAGACTGAGTGGCAGGCTGGTCTCGAAGACCTGGTGGCCGCGGGCGAGTGTGAAGAGCTGCCGGAGTGCGTTCATCTCGAGTAGCTGCTCGATCTGCGGTCGCGGAGCCGCCTTGTCTCCTTCGCGAGACCGCTGGCTATGCACCAGGATGGTGTCCGAGCGGTCCGTGATCATCGCGTACAGCAGGTGGGGGGAATAGCCGATGCTTGAATCGAGCAGGGCATGCAGCTCTCGGTCCCGCCGCAGGGCATCCTCTGGGTGGCTCCACCTTGCCCGGGCCAGGGCCCGGGTGCTCCCAGAGAATATCTGCCGAGCCTGTAAGCTCCCCTTCTCCGCTGCATCCTGCACCACCAAGCGCGTGGTGGTGGAAAGGTGGACGACCGTCATGAGCGAGACGATCAGGAGGACCAGGAGGGTGATGCCAAGGACTTCTTTGCCCCGGATGCCGAGCGCCATCGTGTTATTCTTTCGTGTCCGGCGTGGAGGCCGTCTCTCCTCGGTAGCGAGCCAGCTTGTTGTGCAACGTCTTCAGGCTGATTCCGAGGATCTGCGCGGCCCGGGTTTTGTTCTGGTTCGTCTGCTCGAGCGTCTTCATGATGAGTGTTTTTTCCGCCTCGTCAATGGTTGTCCCGACATGGAGGACCAGTTCCGGTGCCGGCCCCCGACGCACGGCGCGGAACTCTGGCGGGAGATCGGCAGGGGTGATGACCTTGCCCTGGGTCACCAGGATGGCCCGCTCCAGCACATTCCGCAGTTCCCGAACGTTGCCGGGCCAATCATGCTCTGTCAGGAAGGCCAGGGCGCCTGAATCCACACCGCTGACCGCTTTCCCGTATTTGCTGTTGAACTCCTCAAGGAATGATTGGATGAGAAGTGTAAGGTCCTCCCGCCGCTCCCGCAGGGGAGGAAGATAGAGACCGAACACGTTCAACCGGTAATAGAGGTCTTCGCGGAGGAAGCCCTCCTGCACCGCTTGAGCCGGCTCCTTGTTCGTGGCGGCGATGAGGCGGACATCCACGCGAATTTCAGTCTTCCCGCCCACACGGCGAAAATTGCCCTCTTGGAGGATCCTGAGGAACTTAGCCTGGGTCGAAACCTTCATCTCTGCAACCTCATCGAGAAAGATGGTTCCTCCATCGGCCATCTCAAAGCATCCCAGCCTCCGTTCGGTGGCGCCGGTGAACGCCCCTTTCTCGTGCCCGAAGATCTCGCTTTCCAGCAGCGTCTCCGGAATGGCGGCGCAGTTGATCGGCACGAAGGGGCCCTGGTTGCGAGGCGAGAGATCGTGGATCGTTCGGGCCGCCAGCTCCTTGCCGGTCCCACTCTCGCCCCAGATGAGGACCGGCGCCGTGCTCGGAGCCGCCAGCTCCATCAGCCGATACATCTCCTTCATTGCTTGCGTGTTGCCGACCAGCCGACCGAACCGGCCCAGGTGGCGGACCTGGTGGCGCAGGAGCTTGACCTCCTTCAGCACCGCCCCTCGCTCGAGCGCCTTATCCACCAGGAGCCGGAGCCGTCCCACATCGACCGGCTTGGTGAGATAATCGTAGGCCCCTTCCCGCATCGCCTCGACCGCCGTCTCGATGGTCCCCTGGCCGGTC